>JBJTMN010000552.1:0-2520 GCA_046070545.1 Ferruginibacter sp. | reverse complement strand
GGCAACAACCATTTTTCCATCTTCACTGTACCATGCAGGTATTTGCTGTCCCCACCAAAGCTGGCGGCTAATGCACCAATCTTTTACATTCTCTAACCAATATTTGTAGGTTGCTAAAAATTTATCGCCGGGGTGAATTTTAATATCACCATCCACAACCGCTTTCAATGCAGGTTCTGCCAGCTCTTTCATCTTTACAAACCACTGGGTGCTTATTCTTGGTTCTACAACAACACCCGTGCGCTGACTATATCCCAGCCTGGTTGTGTATTCTTCTTCTTTGGTTAAGAAACCTTTTTCTTCCAGTTCCTTAATGATCTTTTTACGGGTAATAAAGCGGTCTTCACCCACATAGATCTGTGCAGCTTCACTCATCGTGCCATCTTCGTTGATGGTATTGATCACTTCCAGGTTATGCTTCAGCCCTAAATTATAATCGTTGATGTCGTGCGCCGGTGTAACTTTCAAAGCACCCGTGCCAAAGGCGGCATCCACATATTCATCAAAGATGATGGGAATGCGCCGGTTTATCAATGGCACAAATGCATATGCGCCTTTTAAATGTGCATAACGTTCATCATTTGGGTTTACACAAATGGCAGTATCGCCCATGATGGTTTCCGGACGCTGGGTTGCAATAGAAATATATTCTTCTTTATCGGTTTCTAATTTGTAACGAAGGTGATATAGTTTTCCAGTGATATCTTTGTACTCTACTTCTTCATCGCTCAATGCAGTCTTTGCAGCGGAATCCCAGTTGATCATTCTTGCTCCGCGGTAGATCAGGCCTTTATTGTAGAGGTCAATGAAAACTTTTATTACGGCTTTGTAATAATGATCATCCATGGTGAAAGTGGTACGGTCCCAGTCAACACTGCAGCCTAATCTTTCTATCTGGTTGTAAATGATACCGCCGTATTTATCCTTCCACTCAAAAGCATATTTTAAAAAGGCTTCCCTGGTCAAGCTGTTCTTGTCAATACCCTTTTCTTTGAGCATACCTACCACTTTGGCTTCGGTAGCGATAGAAGCATGGTCACTGCCGGGCACCCAGCAGGCATTAAAGCCACTCATGCGTGCTTTGCGTACGAGGATATCCTGCACAGTCTCGTTCAGTGTATGCCCCATGTGTAATACCCCGGTAACATTGGGTGGTGGTATCACCACGGTAAAAGCAGGCCTGCTATCAGGTTTACTGTTAAAATAGCGCTGGCTCAGCCAATGTTTATACCATTTACTTTCAACGTCTTTCGGCTCAAAATTCTTAGTCAATTCCATTTTTTATGTCTCCTTGTATTATTGGACTGCAAAAGTACAAAAAATGGGGCAGGTTTTGAATGGATGACGAAGCTGCTTCAGTTTCGGATGCATGCGCCCCCTGCAAATGTTAAACTTATATGTTAAAAAAGGGTTTTTGGGTTTACACATAATTAAAAACTACATAGCTGCTTGATATATTTGTATCTCAAATAAGCAACAAACAATGAAAAAATTATTATTGATCGCATTCATTTTCGTTTATTCAAACGGCAATGCACAGATAGGGATGCCCGATGATGCACAATATGTCGCCATTAAAAACCAGACCCTATACGTGGAAATGAGTGACACAACCAGTACTGCAAACAAATTAATGGCAAAAGCCATCAGGCAGGGCTGGACGGTTTCGAAACTGGAATTTATAACGCCCCAGCAGATGAGCAAATACCTGCAGCCGGGCAATTTTTTTGTAACACTTGAACATGACAATACCAGCTTTAATTATTACAGGGAAAGAACGAATGGTTTTGGAGAGATTGCTACTTCCAGGTCGGGCGATGTAAATAACGACTACTTCTACCTGAGTTTGTGGACACTAGACAAGAATTTTGAAGCTGATAAGGGCCTGAAGCCAAAAAATAAAAGAAGGATCGCCCGGGCTGAACTATACCTCAAATCCATCGGCACCGGTAATATCGATTTCAGCAGCAGCAATATCGGTTCTTCAGGTTTTCAGAATGAATTTTGTAATGGTTTGCCCGGGTACATCAAATGTATCTTCCAGGGAATAAGCAACAATATTGCTAACAATAAAACTGTGCAGTTGAAAAAAGATATTGATGCTTCTCCTGCACTGGCTAACCTTAAAAAAGATACTTTGTATGTGCCTAATTACTGGATAGGACCCGGAGGAACCATGTTGCCCGACGAGCCCGAAAATTCTGCCAATGGCCGCTATATCCGCAAATTGCTGGATAGTTATAGTTATCCCACCAGGCTGATAAGAAGAGATGAACTGAGTAATATGATATTGAATGCAACAAAGCCGGTCTATTATTTTAATTATGTTCAAAGTTCAGCCGATAAAATGATCAGTGTGGTTAACGGCCAAACGGGAGAAGTGCTCTATTACAACTTCAACGATAAATCGTACAGGCCCAAGCCTAAGAATTTTAAGGAGCTGAGCGACTTGGTGGAAGCAGCGAATTAACCTGAAAGATAATTTCAGTAAATATATACGGGTAAACAATTTTGTTTACC
>JBJTMN010000551.1:0-4128 GCA_046070545.1 Ferruginibacter sp. | reverse complement strand
CAGGCACGTAAAACCTGGAACCTTACATTCCTGTACTTGCCGGTGGCGGTTTTTGTGCCTGTATAAGCTGCCGCCTGAAATTTTGCTGGATATAAAATATACCTATAATGGAACTGAAAAGCACGATACCAATTGCCAGGTAAGCCCATGTCGATTGGTCAAAAACCGGTGCAGTTACTGCAAAGCCGGGAAATTTATAACCCTTCCATTTATCTGTTAAAAAAACAAGGGACAGTAAAAAATAATAGGGTGTTATGATACCCAGTAATGCCATGAGCCATTCAGCCAGTTTAAAAGGCCTGGTAATGGCCAGTCCAAAAATGATCAGTGCAGAAAATGCGATGGAAGGGAAATAAAAGAATGTACCAATACCTATGGCAATACCAATATTAAATAAGGAAGTTTTAGGTTTGGGATCACTGTACAGGCCACTCATTTTTGACCATACCCAGATCAGAATACTATTTATGATGAGTGGCGAGGAAAGTACATTCCACTCGGTAAACAGGGAGGTTATCAGCAGGTAGCTCATACCGGTGAGGTAGTGCGGGCGCTGCATGATACGAAGATCATTTACCAGTTTATTAAAGTAAACAGCCTGCAAAAACAAAAGGGTGAAAGTAATAAGCGGAAAGACCTGGGGAAAATGAGCGGATACGGATTTTAAGCCACTTAATACAGCCCTGTATAAAAAACCGTCTACCTGCTGTGTTTGCGGAACATAGGGGTGCAGGAACATCGGGAGCTTCAGCAATACCCCATACAGTAACAGCAAAAAGTTATTATAGGAATTATTGGCTTTAAAAGTGCCGGTCACTTACAGTTGATTAATGATGATGAAATAATTGCAGTGGCAAAATTGCGCAATTATTATTACTTGATGAAAACTCTTTGTTGGTAATACCAGTAAACCAGTGGTTATTAAAAATCTACCTTGGCAAAACAGATATTATTCCTGTAAACACAGGGTATAATGACCTGGCTGGCCCCGGTTTGTTTGCTGAGGCTGGGCATGAATTCATACCCACGTTGCGGACTTTTTAAAGTCGGGTATCTTTTGAGAGTGCCGTCAGCCGTAATGGCCTGGTCGGAAATTACCTGGTATTTACGGTCATCGTTAAACAGGAAATGAATTTCGTTGCCGGATGTCATGGTAGAGAAAGACAGGAAGTTTTCGTCTTCATCATCAAACTGGCTTTTATGAATCACTTTACTCCACATTAACTGGCCGGTGTTATTTATACTCAACACCATGATATTATCTGCATAATAACGGGTAATATTCTGGTTTGCCAGGCTATTATAAGGCCTGTAATACCCCCGGTAAGGGCTGTAATAATACCCACCTGAAGAAAGTGAATACGGATAAGGATTATACAGGTAATCATACCGGTTAAAATTACTGCCCCGGGTATCGGTGGTATAATCTTCTGCAGCCAGTATAAAACCTCCGTCGGCCTTTACCACGATCTGCCGGATAAAATAATTGTCAAGCGCATAACGCAGCATGCCTTCTCCTTTGGCTTCGTAACGCAGCGAATCATTGATCTCGGTAAATTGTGATGCATAGGTCTTTTCAGCCGCCCTGTCCCATACATACGTAAACAGTCCTTCAATACTTCCACGGTTCTTTTATAATAGAATGTATTGAGCAGGTACCGGTTATTACGGTTATCAATTTTGAGTTTTATTTCATCAATATATTTTTCTTTCAGGTCAATTTCATGAGGTATGAATGTTTCCTGCTGAGGCGATTTTGTTATAATACTTAAAGCATTGCTGTTTTCCCTGTTGCCGGATTGTTTGGCATAGGTAAACACAAAACTGCCGTCGTTGGCAACCAGGAAATTATCATAACTCTCCCTGCGCTCATTATAATCGGTAAGCATCCGGTTCTTGCTGATCAGTTTCATGTCATTATCATACAGCAGGGTTTGCATATTGAATTTCTGAAAACGGGTTTGTATCTTGAAGATCATGATCCGCTTTTTGTCCTCACTATAAATGGTAGTATATATCTTATTGTCTGATGCTACGGGGATCCTCGTGGTATCTATCTCAACAGGCTCATTCATTTTTTGCGCTTTTGCATCCATTTTTACGGTCATACAATGTAATATGCTCCCCTTCTGGTATTGATAGATCATCTGAAAATAATCGGGGTAAGCAATAAAATCAATGTTGAATGTCCGTTCCGGAACAAAATCAAGTTTAACATCTTCCAGCATGTTCATGTCTTTATCAAAAATGCTGATCTTGTGGTTTGAGCGGATATTTTTATACACCAGGATATTGCCCGCAGGATCCTTTGGACTGTTCATTTTACCGATTATTTCAAAATTCATATCCCGGGTATCCTGCCTGTCAAAATCGGATATAGCTACAGTCTGGGCTTTCATTAAAACAGGCAGACACAGGAACAGTAAAACAAGTATAGAAAAGATAGGTCTCATGCGGTAAAACTTTATAATTAAAATTACGATTTAATAGCTAATGGCTGTACATTACATTGAACAAGATGAGAGCTTTTTTGTTTTTACATACAATATTTTAACTTTTTATATGGCTCAAACAGTACTGATAACAGGCGGCACCGGATTGGTGGGAAAAGCACTTACAAAAGCCCTTGTACAAAAGGGATACCGGGTAATAATTGTAAGCAGAAGTACACATGGCAAAACTTCATCAGATTCCGTAAGCTTTGCATCCTGGGATGTTAGAAAGCAGCTGATCGACCTGCAGGCTTTACAATCGGCAGATCATATTATTCACCTGGCTGGTGCAGGCGTAGTAGAAAAAAAATGGACCGGGGCCTATAAAAAAGAAATTGTAGAAAGCCGTACAGAAAGCAGCAGGCTGATCATTGAAACCCTTCAGCGTAATCCCAATAAAGTAAAAACCATTGTAAGTGCAAGTGCCATTGGCTGGTATGGTGCAGATAAAGATCCCGTGCAACCTTTTACAGAACAGGCAATAGCAGATGATAGCTTTTTGGGAAATACCTGCAGGCTTTGGGAGCAAAGTATTGAACCGGTAGAAAGCCTGGGTAAGCGATTGGTAAAATTCAGGATTGGTATTGTGCTCAGCAATGATGGCGGGGCATTGGCTGAGTTTAAGAAACCGCTAAACGTTGGAGTAGCCGCCATATTAGGGAACGGTCGCCAGATCGTAAGCTGGATACATATCGATGACCTGTGCAGCTTGTTTATTGCCGGAATTGAGAACGTTGCTTTATCGGGCAGTTATAATGCGGTAGCGCCAAACCCTGTCAGCAATAAAACACTTACCATTACGCTGGCAAAAGCCATGAAGCGCAGGTTTTACATACCACTGCATGTGCCTTCATTTGTTTTAAAATTAATGATGGGACAAAGAAGCATAGAAGTATTAAAAAGCGCTACGGTAAGCTGTGAAAAGGTTCTGCAATCGGGTTTTGCATTCTCTTACAATACCATTGCAGCAGCACTGGAAAACCTTGCAGTTACAGATCGGCATTAATAAATTTACGTCTCGACCAGATATAAAAGATGATGAGATACGTGATAGCCAGGCCAAAAACCAGCCAGGTATAATCCGATGGCATGATGGATTTACTCATTGACTTAATTGGATTATCCGGGAATTCAAGTAAACCATCTGCTGCATTCATTGGGAGATAATCGCCCAGGTTACCCAGGTCCATTCCATTTTCTCTTTTTAGTTTAATGCTTAACACGTTCAGCAACTGGGAAACTATATTTTCAGAACCGAGATAAATGAAGAATATGCCAATGGCAAAACCAGTTCGTTTAACCAGTACAGAAAATAAGATAGCAATCAAATTATAGGACAATGCCTTCAGAAAAAAATATCCCACAAACCGGAACCCGTGGAATGAAAATGAAGTGCCGGATGCAAAACCAAAAATAAGCGCAGAGATGATCACCAGCAAGGTTGCAACCATTGCAAAGATCAAGGCCATTGATATTTTTACACTGATGAACTGTTGCCTGCTTAATCCGTCAATGATATTCTGACGATGGGTTTTAAAAGTGAATTCATTGGTAAAAAGCATCAGTAGTAATAATGCAGGCAATAGTAAAATAAAGCCGGTGGCATAACTGGTAGATTGCCAGGTGTTTGCAAAAT
>JBJTMN010000550.1:0-8529 GCA_046070545.1 Ferruginibacter sp. | reverse complement strand
GGTTGCCTGCCGCTGGGCGTCATTAAAGTAAGCCGGAACCGTTATTACGGCTTTACTTACCGGTGTTTTTAATATATGCTCCGCCTGCTTTTTCAGTTCCTTTAAAATAAATGAAGAAAGATCGACCGGTGAATAGAACGTATCGCCTACCTGCACTTTAACCAGTTTATTTTCTTCATCAATTATTTTATATGCCAGGGCACCGGCATGGCTTTTTACATCCTGGTATGTTTTGCCCATCAACCTTTTTGCAGAAAAGATAGTGTTTGCCGGGTCTGTAACAAGATATTGCCTGGCCTCTTCTCCTACAGTAATATTGTTACCTGCTCCAAAATGAATGACTGAAGGCACCAGTGATCTGCTGTTGTGTTCTTTTAATGCAACCGGTTTTTTACTTTCGGGGTGTATGATAGCAACGAGACTGTTGGTAGTTCCCAGGTCTATTCCTACAATTATTTCTTCTTTTTGTAAACTGCCGGTGGCTATATTGATAGCTATTTTAGCCATGTATGTTATCTGTTTAAGTTGCAAAGGTAACTAAATATAAAAGGCTGCCAATTACAGGCAGCCTTTCGTATTTCTAAAATTTATTTTTAATGTATCAGGACCATTTTTCCATAACCTTTGTTGAAGTACTTATCGGTGTTATCAGCTTCGGCTTTATATTTATCCAGTGATTTACCGTTAAGATTTGTAAGAACCCTGTACAGGTAAACTCCATTGGCCAATTTGCTACCATACATATCGGTTCCATCCCATTTAAACTCAGTAATGTTTCTTCCAACATGTATGGGGCCAAGCTCATCTTTTGTAATTTCTCTTACAATTTTACCGGTAATGGTCAATATCTGTATCCGTATATTCTGCGGAACCTCGCTACCAGTAATGGTAAACACAAAAGCTGTTGAAGTGGTAAACGGATTAGGATAATTAAGCAAATTGGATATCATCGATTTGGTTATCACATTGAATGTAACATGATATTCAATAGCGCCTGCTGTATTGCCCATAACATCCCTACCTGAAACAATAAGTTCATATTCACCTTCTTCCGGGAATGATGGCAGGAAGTCGATCGTTGCCGTGTTATTACCTGATGATAAATTGGCCGGGGTAAATCGCATACTGTCGCCAAAATTGTAATTGTGCAAAGAGCCATCAGGGAAACGAACCTGGACCTTTATGTAAGCCGTATCGCTTAAAGCCAGGAAACGGCTTTCGTCTTTTAAGTTAACCAGTATATGCGGTTTTGCCGAAACAATGTCCTTGTTAAGAATATGCACTCCGTCAAAAGTCACGTCCAGTAATGGGTTAAAGTTATCCGATTTTACAAACAGGGTTTTATACAGTACATTGTTAAAGTGATACTGCTCCAGCTGGGCATTATTGGGGTTAACATCAACAAAGATGGTATTGGCACCCGGATAATTTTTAGTATCGATCTTATAATTGATCACCAGCGTATCGCCCGATACCAGTACCTTCCCTTTAGGGATGTTTATCGGTGTAGGAATATTATTCCTGTCTGTAATGGTGAAGCTGATCTTCATACTATCTGCAAAAGCCGACTGGCTGATATTTTTGAATGCCAGTTTAAAATCAACTATTTCTCCCTGTTCGGCCGTATCCTTCATGGTAAACAGAATATTAGGCGCTACTGCTCCTTCTGGTACAAAATCTCCGTTCACTCTCCAGTACCTTAGCTGGTATGGTGTTCCCTGGATAGTATCACGGGTATACATTTTTAGTTTAAGGTATGGATACTGAGCAGCATTGATCGATGAAATGTCTACATCTTTTTGAGTAGAATCCAGTGTAAAGAGGTTTGTTTCAACTCCAGCTGGCGAAATACCTACGATGTTAAACCTGACAGAATCTCCTGCACCAGCCTCTTCCCTGCTTCCACGCCAGTGGAATTGGGTCCACTTTGTCGAAGGACCATAAACCGGTGAAGTGATCGTTCCTGAACTCTTGATGGTAGGTGCAACTGTGTTTAAAACGATCTTATCGGTGATGCCAGCAGAAAATAAGAATGACGGTGTAAAGCTTGCATCTCTTTTCTTATAAATAAAGTTAAATGCCCTTGGCCTGTTAAAAGAATCAATATCAACAAAACCTGCATCTTTTAAACGATGGTAAAGAGAATTATTATGCCCCAATACGAGTGTGTCATTGGCCCATACATCGGCATAGGTATTGGTAGCCGTATTGGTACCGGAAGTATATCTTGCAGTTACATAATATCCATCAGGTATCAGGTCTAAGAAATTAACCGCTGCAATACGTTTAGCCTGAGTTAAAATATTGAACTGGAAGTTCCATTTACGGGTAGGGCCGCAAACATTATCTGTTCCGTACAGACCAGTGCCAGGGTACACATTTTGCCATGGTGTAAAATCGAACGGGCTGAATACATTGAATATGATAGCCGAAATACCACATGAACTTTGAATATCGTTTGCTCCGTCTACTTCTACCGCAAAGTCCTGGGAAAGGTTTGCAGCAGTGGGGAAAACCCCGTTTTTAATTTTAATTGCTTTATTGGATGAATTGAACTTCCATTTATTTCCGGTATTATAATTCATGTCAGTTACCGAAGACTTTTGATGCTGGTAACTATGCGACTGGTTGAACCCTGCCGTACTGTTTGCCAGGTAAACAAAAGAATAACTGTTCCAGATATAATTACTTCCTGGCGGAGGTACTGTTGCAGTTCTCCAGTAATAAACAGTACTATCAGTAAAAGTAAGGTTGCCGGGTTTAAATTCCACAATACCGCCAACTCCGGAAACATTATATGTTTTCTTAAACGCTGAATTATACAATTCCGTGGTATCAATTTCCATAACATATTGCCTTTGGCCGCTAAGAGCGTTGGCAGTACTGGCGTAATAAGTTATGTTCTGTTTATTGATGATAGAATAATTATATGGAGAGATCGGCCTCAGCTCATCTTCAAAAATGTAAAAGTCTTTTGACAGTTCATTGTTTGATTCAGATAACTCAGCAATGCGGCTGTCGGCATCTACCGATACAAGCAATTTATTGAGTCCCTTATCAGTAACAGGGTTAATGGGTACGGTAAGGTTGAATGAATCCATGTTCAACGTTGCCGGAACGATCCTGTCAAACAAAACCCTGATAGAATCATTGGGTAGTTTCTGGCGGATCTTAACCCGCATGGAGTCCCTGATAGCCCTGCCGAGATTAGCAACCTTTACAGTAACATTAAAATTCTGATCTGCCACTGAAATGATGGAAGGGCTGAATTTCACCAGCTGGTCTTCAATATCATAATCGGGTTTAGCAAAATTATTTATTCTTAATGCAGGATCTCCCTGCAGGTTTATTTCTTCAATATGCAGTCTTGTGTAATAATCCAGGTTGGCAGGGTTTCCACCGAGGGTTTGTAACGTTGCTTTCATCTGGTTACCAATGGTGTTTCCATACATAGCATACCCCAGGTTATCATAGTAATAGGTATTGTAAAAATTCAGGAAAGGTGCAATCCCGTAATGTGTACTTCCTATAAATCCAATCCCGCCTTTTTGATTGATCAGTACATATTTTTCTGACAGCGACATACCGGCATAGCCAGTTAAACGTGCCGGATTATAGGCAAAAAAGTTTCCTACAGTGCAACCACTGATATGCATGAACGGATACTTACCTGTGTTCTGATAATTTTCAGGATAGTTTAAATTGATGGCAAGTTCATTGGCTGATGAGTGACCGAAATATTTTACATAGCTAAGTCCTTCCTGGAACATATCGGCTATTTGCTGGCTTTGTTGCTGTTCAATGGCAGCAACAGATGTTTTTGCAAAAGTCTGCACACGTGCACCATACAAGGTATCCTCAATAATGGTTTTATATCCGTTTAAATAAACCATGAATTGCGCATTTTCAAGGCTGTCCGATCCTCCGGCTGCGTGCAGCATATTTTTCATCCATCCTTTTTCTGCAATTGTCTGAACAGTTGATTGCTGTGCCTGTTCGTATTGTTTCATTTTATCTAAGTAATAACCAACCTCGGTTCCGTTAATAGCTCCCAAACGGCCAATTGGTACTACCGGAACATTGGTTCCCGGAGGACAGGCCAGTAATACATCTGATGCAGGCCAGCCAAATGTCTGAACCAGGTTCAGTTTATCTGCAGCAGGATCCGATTGATTTTCGGTATAGTCCTGGTAACTGATACCACGGCCCATGATAAAAACATATTTTGGTTTTGGTGTAAACTGCTGGTTGGCATACAAAATAAAATCACGTACGGCAGCCGGGTTCTTCTTTATGCCAAATCCAAACTGGTCGGTCAATTCATCTGCATCATACACTTTTGCATTAAAACTGCCACCGGCTGCAGTGCTGCGGTACTGGCGGTATAAGTCTACATTATTTATTCCTGAACCGTTGTTATACAATACCGGGTTACTTATAATGATATAATCGCCCTGGTTGGAAGCATTGCCATAATTGATAAAGGTTTTAGGTGATAAAGAAGTTACCAGTCCATAGTTTGAAACATCCCCGTTCATCAGGTTAAACTTACGTAAAGTATCTGTTGAAGGTGCCAGTACAAACCTTACCTGGCCTGCAACGCTGATATCACCTATAATTCTCTTTCCGGCATTATAATCGTATAAAATCGGCGGAACCCCGTTGGTATTAAAATTGGTGATCACCAGGTAATTGCCAACCGCAGTATTCTTCAGTTCAAAATAAAAGTTCTTTTCGTTGTTAAAATTAAAAGTAGCCGGATAGGTTACAGAAAAACAACTCAATACAATACGGTCGGTTGTAAGTGCCGAATTTCCATTAACGCTTACTCCTATAAACGAAGGGCTGTTTAAAATGGAAAGTGGAAGATTTCTGACGGTGTCCTTCAGGTAATTGAAATAAGGCATTGGCTTTTGTAAAACGGTAGTGCCCTGTACTTTGGCTACCAGTTCCCTTGGATTGAGTGCATTTCCTGTAGCCGTAACTGTAAACATAACATTGTTTTGAGGCCCGGCAGTATATTTATTGATCTGGTCCAGCACTTTTACCGCAGCACAACAGGGTGCTATGTTATCACTTGTCCAGCCTTCGCCAATATCATACGAAGAAGAATATACATACTCACCAATAACTGCAGCATATCCCTTGTTGATCTGGTTCCTGTAATGCTGCTCAATGCGGCGCATAAAATATGATTCGGCAGGTAATACGTTACCGGCAGTTGGATTAGCAGTAGGTATATACCTGAGATTATTTGCAACAACCGGGTTTACCGTAAGAAAATAAGTTGCAGTATCTGTTTCCAGGCTGAACTTATCACACATTTGCTGGTCAGGATTGCGATACAATGCTTTGTCCGGCTTTCCATCATTCATTTCGCCCCAAAACTCCAGGAAATCGCCACTGCCCAATACTCCCGTTGCTACAGATGTATAGATACGCACCTGTTTGCCATTACGCCATAACTGAAAATTTTCGGCAGGGACAGCACCTAGTCCTGCTGCAGCCAGTACCGGCTGATAAATACGGGTCAGGGTATCTTTGGTAAGTTTAAACCTGTAGTAGGTTTTACTATAGTCGATCCAGCTGTTGTTAAACTGTGCATGACTGTTATAAGCAAGCAACAGGATTATCGATGCTAATAGAATTTTTTTCATACTGATTGTAAATTATATTATTCAGTTTCTTTTTTACCCGTAAGATTAAAACGCAATGAAAATATATGCGTATATAACGGGTTTGATTGATTGGCAAGATTGGTAAATGCATAATCGATCATGATATTCTTTATTTTAAACCCTGCACCTGCACTGGGCTGGTAGATCCACACCTGTCTTTTATTGGTCGTATCTCCGTCCTGTGTACCGCGTTGAAAATTGGTTATACCTGCCCTGATGAAAAATACATTATTAATGGAAGCTTCCAGGCCAATATGCGGATCGATGCTGATCGTATTGCCGCTGTAAACTGTATTCCGCTTGCCATCAAAAGTAACATCCACATTAGCTTCAGCCATCAGGTTCAAAGATTTACCTAATTTAAAATCGTACCCGCCGCCAATGATCAGTCTTGGCGCTGTTAATTCTGTTGATTTTACCGGTATATCATTTTTGGTAAGGTATAAGACCTCTTTTTCTTTTTCAGTAAATGTGAAAGACCATGCATTGAATGTGGTAGTTATATCTCTTGCCACAATACCCATATGCCATTTCTCACCATGCATCTGCAGTCCGGCATCCAGGCCAAAACCCCAGGCAGATGCAAATTTGCCTACTTTACGATAGATCACTTTTGCATTTACTCCAAAACTCACCTGTTTTTTTTCTGTCTCTTTTATTTTTTGTGCAAAGGAAAGCAGGAATGCATAATCGGCGGTAGAGAAACTCTGGATATTCTCATAATTGACCCTGCCATCAGGTTCAACTAAAAAAAGCGTGTTGGGTATATCATCTACCGCAAATCTTAAGATTGAAATACCAAGGGCTCTTTTGCCATCCTGTATCGGCTTGGCTGCAGACAGGTAATCGTATTTGGCGATACCCCCAAAATAATCAGCATGCATCAGGCCAACATTTGCCTGCTCTTTTATACCCATGAGTCCTGCAGGGTTCCAGTAGCCTGCAGTTGCATCTTTTGCAGAAGCTACCTGGGCACCCCCCATGGCAAGCCCCCTGGCTCCTGCGCCAATATTTAAAAATTCATTTGAGTATTTTCTTAGCTGGGAAAACCCCGCTGCCGGTAAAATTAACAGCAGGATAAGGCATATTTTTGTGTAAAGTCTCATAACAACGTTAGGTTAGTTATTGATTTTTGATAGGTAGATTAAAACAATAACGTAAAAATACTTGGTAAATTGTGTCTATATATGATTATAAAATTAAGCTTTATAACACAAATTAATATACGAGTGTTGTTATTTATTGCTACCAGCCTCATTTAGCTATAACAGACACTATTATTTATAAAAATGATGCCTTGTATCACATTAAAAAGATTTTAAGCAGCATTTGATTATTTTGCAATAAAACATGCAGCTATAACTGAAAAACCATTTATTTATCAATATTTATAAGCATTTTTGCCAAACTACAACTTCACATATAATATTTTAATCAACAGAAGAAATGCAGTCTTTAATAGCAGAATTACAATGGAGAGGAATGATCCAGGATATGATGCCTGGTACAAAGGAACAGCTGGAGAAAGAAATGACCACGGCCTATATTGGCTTTGACCCTACGGCCGACAGCCTGCATATCGGAAGCCTGGTACCCATCATTTTACTGGTGCATTTACAAAAAGCGGGGCATAAACCCATTGCCCTGGTTGGTGGAGCCACCGGCATGGTGGGCGACCCAAGTGGTAAAAGTGAGGAAAGGAATTTATTGAGTGAAGATGTCCTGAATGTGAATGTTGCCGGTGTAAAAGCACAGCTTGAAAAATTCCTGGACTTTGATAATACCAAACCCAACGCTGCCGAAATGGCCAATAACTACGATTGGTTCAAGGAAATTTCTTTCCTGGATTTTATAAGAGATACCGGCAAGCACATCACCGTGAACTACATGATGGCCAAAGACAGTGTAAAGAAGAGACTGGAAGGTGAAGCCGGTATGAGTTTTACAGAATTTACTTACCAGCTGGTGCAAGGCTACGATTTTTACTGGTTGTATAAAAACAAAAACTGCAAACTGCAGATGGGAGGCAGCGACCAGTGGGGCAATATTGTAACCGGTACCGAACTGATACGAAGAAAATGCGGAGGTGAAGCTTTTGCCTTTACCTGCCCGCTGATAAAAAAGGCAGATGGCGGCAAATTCGGAAAAACTGAAAAAGGAAATATCTGGCTGGATGCCAATAAAACAACACCCTTCCAGTTTTACCAGTTTTGGTTAAATGCCAATGACAGCGATGCAGAGAACTGGATCAGGATCTTTACTTTTTTAGATGAACCAACCATCAAAAACCTGATCGCTGAGCAGCAAAAAGATGCTTCAAAAAGAGTACTACAAAAAACACTGGCAAGGGAAGTAACCATTTTTGTTCATGGTGAAGAAGAATATAATAAGGCCATTGAAACAACTGAAAAATTATTTGCGAACCAAAATGCCCCCGCCGAAACCCTTAGTGCAGAAGACCTGGAAGGAATGGATGGCATTGTGAAGATCGATTTTGCAAAAGATAAAATTGATGCAGGCATTGATGTGGTTTCTTTTTTAGCTGAGACGACTATTTTTCCAAGTAAAGGCGAAGCCAGGAAAATGGTACAGGGAGGTGGTGTAAGTATCAACCGTAAAAAAGTAGAGGGTATTGAGTTGAAAGTTGATAATTCTTTACTTCTCCATAACAAATACATCCTTGTACAAAAAGGAAAGAAAAATTATTTTTTGGTAAATATTATCTAAATAAGTTTTGCAATAAAAAAGCATCCCGGTGAACCGGGATGCTTTTTTATAAGCGCTATAATTTACTGTACCAGCATTAATACGCCTGCAGTGCTTTCCACATGGCATCTGCTACAAACTGGTT
>JBJTMN010000549.1:0-4433 GCA_046070545.1 Ferruginibacter sp. | reverse complement strand
TTTTCTTCCAGGTACAGGCTGAACAATTTAGTACTCAGCAATTCACCCTGCGCCAGTATATCCTTATTTAAAGCCTGGCTGAAAGATATTTTAAGGATGATGGTAAGAAATTCGAAGTGTTCGTTCAATACTTCATTCGCTTTTTTTCTTCCTTCTTCGGTTGATAAAAGTTCTGTAACAAAATTCTTATAATGTGCATGCAATGCTTCTATCTGTTGCTTTGCAACAGAGCGGTCGCCGCTTGCAAGCGATTCACTGATCTCTACCAATGCATTGGTGGTGCCGCTTAAGGCAGACAGTACCACGATCTTTCGTTCCTCATCACGGGTTATCAGGTTTGCTACTTCGTGCATGCGGTGCGGCTTGCCTACGCTGGTGCCGCCAAACTTCATTACTTTCATGATCCCTATAAAATTTTGAGATGCAAATATAAACCTAAGAAACTGTCTAAAAACAGTATTCATAAACTACGTTGTAGCTTATTTAGCCACGAATTACACGAATTTGCACGAATGGCAATGTATTATTAGTGAACATTTGTGTAATTCGTGGCAATTAAAACTCTACTTCAAACTTATTGCTTAAGGCTTTTAAATCCTCTGCCACAGCAGGCAGCAGGGGAATTCCGTTTTGCATTCTCTCTGTTTCCATTTCTCTTTCAGGATCACCCGGAATGATAACCTTCTCCTGTCCTGCTATAGTTTGCGCCTGCCTGAAGCGATTGATCCAGGTATCCATATGTTCTTTAAAATCTGCTGCTGTTCTGAATGCATCAATTCGCATGGCGCCAAAGAAATGGCCGATACCTTCGCCGGGCATTTGCTCGGGCATGGGCAGGTATGCCGGGAAAGGAGGCACCCAGGGACCATAATTGGCACCGCTGAGTATGCCCGAAAAAATATCAACGATGGCACCCAGTGCATACCCTTTATGGCTTCCATGTTCTTTATCTCCGCCCAGTGGTACCAGCGTACCTCCGTTCTTCAATTCGCCGGCATTGGTTGATACATTGCCATCCTTGTCCTGTATCCAGCCGGTTGGTGCTTCTAAATTCTTTCTTTGCAAGATCTCCAGTTTGCCATTGGCTGCCGTAGTTGTTGCAAAGTCGGCAACAAAGGCTGGCTGACTGCCGGCTGGTATCGCAACTGCGATCGGGTTTGTGCCCAGCATTCTTTCTTTGGAAAAAGTAGGCGCTACCAATGCCGAAGCATTCGTCATGGCAATACCGATCATATCATGCTCTAAAGCCATCATGGCATGATAGCCCGCAATTCCAAAGTGGTTGCTGTTCTTTACACTTACCCATCCTGTACCAACTGCTTTTGCCTTATCAATGGCCACCTGCATGGCAAAAGGTGCCACCACCAAACCCAATCCCTTGTCGCCATCAACAACAGCAGTGGATGGAGTTTCGTGTACTATTTTCAAATCCGGTTTTGCATTTACCCTTGCTGCTTCCCAGAGGCGTATATAGCCGCTAAGCCGGGCCACACCATGACTATCCACCCCACGCAGATCAGCCGAAAGCAGTGACTTTGCTGCTGTTTCTGCATCTGTTTCACTACAACCGATCTTTAAAAATATGTTTTTGGAGAAACTGTAAAGATGACTGAAAGTAAAGTTTGTACTCATCAGTCAAAATTAAGTTTTTCTTTTTGAGTAACTCTATACGGTTTGCGATTAAACATATTAGAGTTTGCTAAAAGGCTTTGAAAAAGTTATTTCGCCTGATTTACCCGTAAGTTTTAAAATATAAATACCGGCAGGTAATTGACTGATATCAATATTTATTTTCCTGTTTGTTTCCTGATGTAACCTTGTTTTATCTGAAACAACTGCACCCTGCAAATTTATAATATCAACCACGTTATTTTCAAACCCGGTTTCATATTCCACTGAAATATTTGAACTTGAAGGATTAGGATAAAGTATTAAATCAGCGGCATTTGTTTTTACATAAATATTTACAATAACTGAATTTTTTGCATGACCATCCACATCAAACTGTCTTAAACGGTAATAATTATGCCCTGCAAATGGTATCATATCCTGGTAAGCATAATTGCGGTTACCGGATGAATTTCCCGAACCATTAACAATTCCTATAGATGTAAAATCGATGCCATTAGCACTCTTCATTATCTCAAAATATTTATTATTTGTTTCCGATGAAGTTGACCAGATCAGGTCATTTGTATTTGTTAACCTGTTATAGTGGCCGGTAAAACTAATCATTTCAACTGGTAGCGGAGTGGCTACCAGGTCTACTTCCCAAACACCTCTACCATACGTACCTGCTCTTAACTTTCTTGTGGGATAGAAAATTTCCAGATCATTTACCACAACATTAGGTAACCCGGTATTGTACGAAACCCAATCGGATAATGCGGCATTACGATAAAATACACCAAAGTCCGTTCCTATATAAACCTCATCATTGCTGCCGGCTACATAGGTAATGCAGTTTACCGGCACATTAGGGAGGGAGGCACCTGAGTAATTAATCCAGTTAGCTCCGCTATCTAATGACATAAAAACTTTATTGTTTGCCGAGTAGCCGGAAAATGTAACGTATATTTTTCGTCTGTCACTTGAACTTACAATGATATCTGTAATGGCAGCAGAAGCTACAGGCAGGCCCGCTGTAATATATGACCATGTGGCACCTCCATTTACTGACCTTATCATTGAATCACGGCTGGCAGCGTATACATAATTTGTATCCGATTTTGAAATATCCAATGCATAAATTGCATCAAGCCATGCCGCAGAGATATTTACATAACTGCCCTGTAAGCCGCCAAGAGTTGATTTTTTAACCCCGGCAGTACAACCTGCATACATGGTTTGAGAATTTAACGGATTCATCTTAATAGGACAGTTCCAAAGCATTTGCCCAGGCGACGCGGATACAAAATTAAGACCTCCATTTACAGATTTCAGCACATTCCCAAGTTGCTTACTTGTAAAAATTATCATTGGGTTATTTGGGTCAACAAGGCACTGAAAACCATCTCCCGGATCTAAGAGACTAACACTTGTATTAGTAGCATCCCAGCGATTAGTTCCATTATCCTGTGCACCGTAATAAACCGTATCGGCACTTGTAAAGCTGTTGGCAATTTTATAAACCTCTGCAATCTGTAAGCCACTGCTTTTATCCGCCCAGGTTACACCGTTGTCTGCACTAAAGGCAATACCTCCATCATGCAAGGCATATAACCTTGTGCCACTGCCTGGCTCATAAACTATCTTTTTTATATCAGCATGAAAATAATTTGAAGCAAGATAGTTTACATATTCTGATGTTGTTGCCCAGGGGGTACCCACATTTACAGCACCGTTTATTGTTTTGGCTGTAGTTAAGCCGCCAACTATTACAATATCTTTATTGGTATTTGAAACAGCCATTGCCCTGTCAACATATCCATAGGGTAATGCTATACTTTCCGGATTTGCCAAAACAGTTGCATCAATTGTATTTCCACCATCAGTAGACCTTTTGAAACCCGCAGTTTTGCCCCATAGGTAAACATAGTTAGTATTGGCCGGTGTCACTGCCAGTGAAACCCTGTCGGAGGCTGCGTTTGGATAACCACCTCCTCTGAATGACCAATTCACTCCATTATCTGTTGAACGCCATAGGCCAAAACCATCAGTAGCATAAACCACATTATGATCAAGCGGTTTAAAATCAATACTAAAAAAATTCCCCGCCCGAACCATGGTCCAGTTTGTACCGCCGTCTATCGTTTTCCAGATACCGGTGTTACCTGCAATCAACAACGTTTGTGAAGATACGGGATCAATAATCATCTGCTGAGGTACAAACTGATTTGATTGCGAAGCGGCCATACCGGCAGGCTGCCAGCTAAGTCCTCCGTCTGTTGATTTAAAAACACCGGCGCTGTAATGTCCTTGTTTTAATACACCGCCAATGGGGAAGCCGGTAAAATTATCTCCGGTAGCTATATAAATTGTGTTTGGTAATGAGGGTTCAATACAAATACTGGCAATACTTAATGAAGGCAGCTGATCAGTATTAAGTACGGCCCATGTAGTACCGGCATTGGTGCTTTTCCAAATACCGCCACATGCCGTACCTGCAAAAATAGTATTATTATCGCCGGGCATAAATGCCATACAATTTACACGGCCTGTACCTGCATAGCTTCCCACTGGCGCATTTGGCGAGGCTAGGTTTTGCCAAACCTGTGATGATGCTATAATTTGTTGAGGAGAACTGGCTGTTGTATTCTTCTTTTGAACAAACTTATCATACTCTGCCAATACCATTTTTACTGAGGGAAATTCTCCGGTTGGAAATGTTCTTTGTCCATTAAACCATTCCCATCTTTTATAATTTTTATACCCTTTAAAAGGCGATTTAAATTCATTTTCGCCTGTAAATTTTTCGGGATGCAATACCCGTT
>JBJTMN010000548.1:0-4663 GCA_046070545.1 Ferruginibacter sp. | reverse complement strand
CTGCATTCTTGTGAGCGTGGATTTTCTTGATGTTTGGACCGGTGGTGCCCAGATGGAAGTTAGGGGGGTGCATTCAACGGAGAAAAGAGATTGCAGGGTGTGACTGGGTGTGAAGATTGAGCCCAATCTAAACCTACAATCATATTTCATGGCACTATTGATGTAATTGTTCCACTGTATCAAAGCCAGTGGATGAGGGCACAGTTGAATACATTGGGTGTACCTAACGAATACCACGAGTATTTTGACGGGCATGGATTTAATTACAGTAATACAGATGATGCCATGAATAAAGCTGTTGCATTTTTAAAAGCCCATTTACGATAACTTTACCGGGCTTAATTACCTGGAATAAAAATACTGTATGAGAAATTTAATGCTGTTGGCGGTTTTACTTTTAAGCAGTTCTTTACTTCATGCACAAAGAAACTATGCTGTGGGAGTAGTAGATTCAAGGAACGGAAAGCCAATTGTGGGGGCTGCCATAACAATTTTATCTAACGGCAGTATTAGTAAAACAAGTGAAAGTGGTAATGTGGTCATGTTCATTTCACCCGAAGATTCCCTCCTGATCACTGCCAAAGGCTATAAAGACAGGAAATTGCTGATGAAAGGGCAATTTGTTGCATTGAGCATTATTCTCGATCCTTTGCCGGTCCGGGAGAAAACAGCACCCAGGCCAAAAAAGAAAAAAACAGTAAAAGTGACGGGGAAAAACAGTTGATCTCAGGTGATGATGTTGAATGAAAAGAGCAGCGTTGTTACAAATAATAACGACAACCCCGCCAGGAAAAAAATATCTGCAATATTTTCCAGCCTCCCGCTTTTTTGGATAGAGCCCCTTATCGACAAAAAGGAAAGGATACAACTTGCCATAAAGAGCATGATGGCTACTGTAGTTAGCTCATCAATAATTGTTTTGCCGGCAATGTTGAGTAATTTAAGCGATGTAAGAACTACAAAACAAAGCCCCAGTAAATTGGAAGAAGCATTTAAAATATGGGGCGATTTATCTTTTTCGTTTTCCATTATGCGGCTTTATTCCTCCTTATTATTTTTCAAATCCTTACGCTTTATATGAGTGTAGCGCATGGTAAACAGTCCGTTTTCCTTTACAGGCTCCATTAATACATTGTATGGAAAACCCGCATAATAACTATATGCGCCGGCTTTTTTCCATTTAATGAATTTATTGCCGAGTGATTCAGTGATAGATTTCTGCAAACAGGAATCGCAGGAAAAAATAACATCCTGTCTTATGCAACGGTTTAAGTTGTTGAAATAAAAAGTATTGGTTGCAGGTAAGAAAAGGCTGTCCCTCAGCATATAGGTTAGTGTGCTGTCAGTTTCAGTAACAACATATTTGTTGTTATGTTCTTCATAATATTTTTCAATATTCTTTTTTATTTTAGAACGCTTATCTAAAATATAATACTGCGAAAATGAAGTGTAGCTTGTTACTGCCAAAACCAGGAAAAGAAATACATTCTTCATTAAAACAAATTTATTGTCTTCCGGGATATTCTTCCAGGGCCTTCTCCAGGCAATCCATGGCAGCGTTAATAGCATCCACATTAATTACATAAGCCAGCCTCACTTCCTGCCTGCCAAGGCCCGGGGTACTGTAAAAGCCTGTTGCAGGCGCCAGCATTACAGTCTGGTTATTGTAATTAAAAGATTCCAGCAGCCACTGGCAGAATGTATCTGAATCATCGATCGGTAATTTGGCCATGGCGTAAAAGGCACCGCCGGGATTGGGACAAAAAACGCCGGGAATGGCATTTAATCTTTTTACTATGGTATCACGGCGCAGCTTATATTCGGCCCGGGTGCCGTTGAAATAACCGGCTGGCAGGTCAATTGCTGCTTCGCCTAAGATTTGGGCAAAGGATGGCGGGCTTAATCTTGCCTGGGCAAGTTTCATGGTAGCATCCAGCAGGGCTTTGTTCCTGGTAACAAATGCGCCAATGCGGCCACCACAGGCGCTGTAGCGTTTGCTGATGGTATCCATCAAAACCACGTTGTCATCAACACCGGTTAAATGCATGGCGCTGGTATGTTTGCCTTCGTAACAAAATTCGCGGTAAGCCTCATCAGCAAATAAATACAGGTTGTGTTTGGTGATGAGTTGCTTCAGTATCTCCATTTCTTCTGCACTATACAAATAACCGGTTGGGTTATTGGGGTTGCAGATAACAATGGCTTTTGTTTTTGCAGTAATAGATTTTTCAAACTCTTCAATAGGAGGTAATGCAAACCCGGTTTCTATAGAAGAAGTAATGGGCTTTACAATAACACCTGCTTCTACCGCAAAACCATTGTAGTTGGCATAAAATGGTTCAGGTATGATCACTTCATCTCCCGGATCCATGCAGGCCATAAAACCAAATATGATGGCTTCACTGCCGCCGGTGGTAATGATGATCTGCTCATGTGTTACATCAATACCAACTGTTTTATAATACTGCACCAGTTTTCTGCGATAACTTTCATTACCGGCGCTGTGGCTATATTCCAGCACTTTAAAATCAGAATGGCGTACGGCATCCAGGCACTGCGGAGGTGTTTCAATATCCGGCTGGCCAATGTTGAGATGGTACACTTTGGTTCCCTTCTTTTTTGCCGCTTCGGCATAAGGAACTAATTTTCTGATGGGAGACGCAGGCATTTGCCTGCCGCGGTTACTGATTGTTAGCATGAGACAAAGTTATAAGTTATAAGCTATAAGTTATAAGTTTGCAGATGCAAATTTTTGAAACAACCAGCCGCATTATAATTACCTGCAGTAACCGGTTATCTCCCTGGCTTCAGCTGGAAGTGGCAGCACTGGGTTTTAAACCTGAGCGTGTTTTTAAAACCGGTGTGGAGCTGAAAGGCAGTTTGCAGGATTGTATTAAGCTGAACCTCAACCTGCGATGTGCCAGCCAGGTGTTGTTTTCTTTACAGGAATTTAAGGCAGATCATGCAGATGACCTGTACAAAACACTGCTCGGTTTTCCCTGGGAAGATGTATTGACAGTTGATGGCTATTTTTCCATCAGCAGTAATGTCAGCAATGATACCATCAACAATTCTTTATTTGCAAATGTAAAAGTGAAGGATGCGATCGTAGATCGTTTCAGAAATAAAACCGGTGAACGCCCCAATTCCGGGCCCGAGCTTGATAAAACGGTTATTCATTTATACTGGAAAGAGTCACTGGCAGAGATCTTTATTGATACTTCCGGCGAAACTTTATCCAAACACGGATATAGAAAAATACCCGGTAAGGCGCCCATGCTGGAATCACTGGCTGCAGCCACTTTGCTTGCCACCAAATGGGATCGGAAGTCTGTGTTTGTAAATCCCATGTGTGGTTCCGGAACGGTAGCCATTGAAGCTGCCTTGCTGGCCACCAACCGCAAACCGGGGCTGCTGCGGTTCAATTACGCTTTCATGCACCTGGTTGGTTATAAACAGGAGATGTATGATGTTGAATTTAAAAAACTGGAGCAACAGGTTGTTGATGTGCCGGGCTTAAAGATCATTGCAACGGATATCAGCGAAGATGCTGTGAACATTTCAACAGTAAATGCGGGTATTGCCGGTGTAGAAGAATTCATTGAATTTGCTGTTTGTGATTTTGAAGAAACCAATATTCCCGAAGGTGAAAATGGTGTAGTTTATTTTAACCCTGAGTATGGCGACAGGCTGGGCGTGGAAGCAGAGCTGGAAATAACGTACAAACGCCTGGGAGATTTTTTAAAGAAGAAATGCAAGGGCTATTTCGGATATATTTTTACCGGCAATCTGGAGCTTGGGAAGAAGATCGGCCTAAAGCCAGGCCGCAGGATTGAATTTTACACCAGTAAAATTGATTGCAGGTTATTTGAGTATGAGCTGTATAGCGGAACGAAGAGGACGGATAAATAATAATTTTTTCAGTACTCATACATTAACTGAAGCACCTCGCAGTTTAATTATTTGAAACGAATATTGAATAGGCATTTGTCTCGTTAACTCCATTTGCCAAAGCCGTAGGCACTCCATTTTTCCAAAACGTTGCAACATCATTGGTTCCGTTCTTGATAAAACCCGCAACATAAACATCGGACCCATATATGTAAATTGATGTGGCCAAAGAAGAGTTAGTACCATTGGATAGAACTATTGGTATCCCATTTTTCCAAATCTTTGCAGTAAGTGTTGTTGCAGTTTGGTCAAACCCGGCAACATATACATCGGAACCTGCAACAAAAACAGAACGTGCACCACCTCCTGAAGAACTACCTGCTAAAGTTGTTGCAACTCCATTTTTCCACAGAGTTGGCATATCTGCATTAATTCCATTATACACCGAACCTGCCACATAAACATCTGATCCGGAAACAAAAATTGATTCAGCATAGCCATTTCGTGTACCGTCAGTTAATGTGGAAGCTACTCCATTCTTCCAAACTGTAGGAACATAATTCACTCCATTGTGTTCATAACCGGCTGCATAAACATTTCCCCCCGAAACGAAAACTGATTTAACAAATGCGTCACGGGTGCCGTTAGATAAGGCAGTAGAGGTTCCGTTTTTCCATGCCTTTGCAACACGCCAATGTGGGGGTATTGGATTCTCTTCAATATATGTTGCATGCAAATCTGATCCTGAAACATAAACGGACATGCAGCTTGC
>JBJTMN010000547.1:0-5384 GCA_046070545.1 Ferruginibacter sp. | reverse complement strand
AAAAGTCTGATTCTGTTCCCACAAAGACACAAAGCATCCGAAGAAAAATACTTTGCGTGCTTAGCGGCTTAGTGGGATATTTTCAAAACATAAAAACTTAACAAACTTCCTTTCGTAGCTTTGCCTAATGGCAGAAGATTTAACAATTATCTCAGGCAGCAAAGCCGAAATTTACCAATCACTTATACCGCAGATAAAAGGCCTGCTGGATGGTGAACCTGACCTGGTTGCCAATATGGCTAATGTATGTGCAGCTTTAAAAGAACAGTTTGGCTGGCTTTGGGTAGGATTTTATTTGGTTAAACCAGATTCAAAAAACAGCGAAGGGTCCGAACTGGTCCTTGGTCCTTTCCAGGGGCCTGTGGCCTGCACCCGGATAAAAAAGGGGCGTGGTGTTTGCGGAGCAGCCTGGCAACGGTCCGAAACCTTAATTGTACCTGATGTAGAAAAATTTCCCGGTCATATTGCCTGCAGCAGTTTATCAAGATCGGAAATTGTATTGCCGGTTATTAAAAAGGGGGAAGTGATTGGCGTGCTGGATGCAGATGCTGCAGAAACTGACCAGTTTGATGATACAGATAAAAAATACCTGGAGCAGGTAATTGAAATACTCAATTTTTAAAAAATAATTTATGGATATTCTTTCCGGAAAAACAATTTTAATAACTGGTGCATCTAAGGGTATTGGTAAGGCCATTGCATTATCGCTTGCCGGTTTACATACCAATCTTGGCTTAGTAGCCCGCAGTCAGAATGAATTGGAAGAACTACAGGCCGAAATAACCGGGTTGGGCAGTAAGGCCGAAATTTTTGTTGGCAGCGTGACTGATGAATCCTTTGTAAATACTACGGTACAAACCATGTTGCAAAAGTTTGAAAAAATAGAGGTGATGATCAACAATGCAGGTTACGGCATATTTGGCAATGCCGAAGAAATTACTGCAACAGACTGGGATGAATTATTTGCCACCAATACCAAAGGAACATTTCTTTTTTGCAAAGCAGTAATACCTGCTATGAAAGCCAGGAAAGACGGTCATATCGTAAACATTGCCAGCGATGTAGCTAAACGCACATTTGCGGGGGGCTCATTATATTGTGCCAGCAAATTTGCACAGGAAGCATTCAGTTCGGCCATCCGGAAAGAACTACGCCCGTTTGGAATAAAAGTAAGTGTGGTGTATAGTGGCCTGGTTGATTCTTATTTTCATGCGGATCCGCAGGGAAGCGCCAATCATGATGACTGGCTGAAGAACGAGGATATGGCAAATGCCGTGCAGTATATTATTTCTCAACCAAAACATGTGGTTATTGATGAGCTGATGATCCATCCGCTTAGCCAGGATTATTAAACGGCTATTTTTCTACAGGTGTATCCTTCCATCCCCACAAATAGCGGCAGGCATAGGTTCTGTACGGGCTCCATTTTTTTGAAATGATCAGCATCTTTTCCTTCATGGCTTTTTTATCTGTAGCATCAATTTTATACAGCTTACATATTGCCTGTTGAATGCCCAGGTCATCCACAGCAAACACATCTTCCCTGCCTAAAGTGAACATTAAAACCATTTCAACCGTCCATTGTCCAACGCCTTTTATCCGGGTTAGTAATTTGATCAGGTCTTCATTATTCATTTTATGCAGCTTTGCATCTGTAATGCTCTCTTCAATAAAAAAGCGGCAAACATTCAGTACATAATTTGCCTTTGCATTGCTAAGACCGATGCTGCGCAGGGTTTCAAAAGGAGTTTCGGCTATCTGTACTGCTGAAGGGGTTTTGCCGTTGTACAGGTTTAAAAATCTCTGCTGGAAAACATCGGCCACTTTTGTGCTCAGCTGCTGGCTCATGATGGAGTTGCACAAATGCAGGTGCACATTTTTTCTTTTTACCAGAACATATGGTTCCTGCAGTTCAATGATCTTTTTTAGTTTTTTATCCTTCGCCAGATGGGCAATATGCATCATGTCAGTTTTTTGCCCTAAGTTCTGTAATTATTTCAATTCGACCGTAGTTTTAATTATCTGCCCATTGTTTAAATTCCTGCACCCTTTCCCTGCTGATGATGATCTCTTCGGATGCTGCAACACCCTTTAACTGAAGCTTAAGGCGGTTGCTGTGATATGGTTTTACCTGGTCTATGGCATCGGCGTGTATGATAATTTTACGGTTGAGCCTGAAGAAATCTTTTGGATTTAATTCTGTTTCCAGTTTTTCAATGGTGTTGTTTATAACAAAGCGGTTTCCTTCCCGGTCAATTAAAAAAACGATCTTATTATCAGCAGCAAAATAGGCAACATCTGCTGCTGCGATAAAAAATAAACGCTGCCCCACTTTGGCCAGGAAACGGTTCCGGTAGTTATTAGATGAAGTCTCTTTTATTTGCTCCATTAACAACCTGTAATCTGCAGGAGTAAATATATGCGAGATGGTTTTGTATTTATTGATAGCGGCGGCCAAAGCTTCGGCTGTAACGGGTTTTAAAATATAATCGATACTGAAGAGGCGGAAAGCATCCACCGCATAGTTTTCGTAAGCTGTAATAAAGATGATGGGTTTCTGTGTCTGGGTTCTTTTAAAAATCTCAAAGCTCTGCCCGTCCGATAAGTGTATATCCAGCAGGATCAGGTCGGGGTGTGGTTTTGTGTTCAGCCAGTTAACCGTTTCTTCAACACTTTCCAGGCAGCCTGCAATATTAATTGACGGGTCATATTCTTTGATTAAGATCTGAAGCCTTTCCTGCGCCAGTTGTTCATCTTCTATTATTAAAATATTCATCACCTGCTTTTAATTTAAAGTAAGTAATGGTAGCGTAACGGTAAACACTTCTTCATCTTTATGAACCTTTACTTCTCTGCCACTTACCAGTAAATAGCGTTTCATGATATTTGAAAGGCCGATCTTGGTTGAACTGTCGGCCGATTCTCTTGGTTGCAGATTATTGGAAACAATGATGGTATTGTTTCCATTTACATGCACATCAATATGAAGTGGCCTTGTTTTACTCACAACATTATGTTTGATGGCATTTTCGATGAGCATCTGGAGTGATGCCGGAATGATATAAAACCGCTCTCGATCCTCAGGTATGTTTACTTCAATATGCAGACCTTCTGCAAACCTTTTCTGCAATAAAAAAATGTATGGTTTTATGTAATTGAGTTCAGTCTTTACGTCTACCAGTTCCTTATCATGGTTATTCAATATATACCTGAACACTTTCGAAAATTCTTCAATAAAACGATTTGCCTCGTTATTGTTTTTCATAACCAGTGCAGAAAGTACGTTAAGATTATTGAACAGGAAGTGGGGGTTTATCTGGCTTTTTACCAGCTGCAGTTCTGCCTGGGTTGTCATCCTTTTTAATTCCTCGGCTTCCAGCAATTTGTTCTTGTACTCGGTAAAATAAAAAAGAACTGCATTCAATAAATGAAAAAGCAGGTTTGCGAGCCAGGCATAGATCAGGTTCAGCTTAAGCGGCATAAGGGCTTCGGTAAAACTATGTTTGTGTGAGACCATGCTTACCAAAAGAACAATGGCACTGGTTAGTATGGTTGTTAACGCGCCGGCAGCAGCAAAAAACAATACCAGGACCCTGATCTTATTTCTGGCAGTGGTAAGCCGTTTATCAAACAGCTTCTCCAGCATGCGGCTGCCTTCCCAGGTACAAAGTGTTACCATGGTAATGGTACCTAATGCATAATACCACTCAATATCAATATTAAAGTATTTGTATACTTCACAAAGCACTGTGTTTATATATGTATAAACCGACAGTCCTGATATGAATAAATACCTGAACCTGTGTGTGAACATGGCAGCGGTTGGTTATAGAACATCAACGGTGAAAATTCAAAATTGTTCACCGTTGATGTAATTAAGGTATTTCAATAATGGTCTATGGCAGCAAAACCCGGTCAATTACATGCACCACGCCGTTGCGGCACATCAGGTTAGTACCAACAATGTTTGATGCATTGGCACCATTTCCATTTCCTTTGATGGTTGGTCCGCCACCCGAGCCATTGGTTAAATTGATAGTGGTATTTCCTCCTGCTAACATTGCCAGGTTACCATTGGCCAGGTCAGATGAGAAAGCCCTTCCGGCAACCACATGATATTTTAGTACTGCCAGTAAGGTAGCTACAGGAATATTATTGATATCATTGGTTCCCAATGCCCCAAGCAGTTGGGTAAAAGCAGCATTGCTGGGCGCAAAAACGGTGATGGTAGCCGTACTTAATGTGTTTATTAAAGTAGGATCTCCGCCCGGAGCATTATTGGCCCTTACTATGGCTTTAACCAGTGAATCCAGTCCTGAACCTGCAGCCTGTGCAGTAGCCACAACATTGCCTGTTGGCTTGTTTAGTGCTTTTGATAACTGGTGTATTACGCCATTATCGGCTGCAATATCGGCAGCTGCCACTTTAATGCCGTTTACATACACACCTGATGCATTCCTGGTAACAAAAACAGAATCACCACCGGCTGTTATTACTTTGGCATTAGGGCCGGCAGGTACTGAGGCTGCCAGGATTTTTGAACCAATAGTGTGGTACAGCAGCAGATCGCTCAGTTGTGTTGAACTAAGAGACGCAACGGTAGTGGATGTAATACCCGCACTGGCGAAAGCAGTATTATCCGGTGCAAATACGGTAAAAGGCCCGGCGCCGCTTAGTGTTGTTGCCAGGTTTGCTTTTACTACAGCTTCTTTTAATACACTGAAGCTGGCAGTATTACTCACTACATCGGTAATGGTATTGGTAACTACGGGATCATCATCTTTATTGCATGACGATAAAATGATGACTGCACCAGACAGGGCAGCAAATAAAATTTTGTTGAACCTTGTTTTCATTTTAATTGTTTTTTGGTTATTCCTTATCAACAAAAAATTACAACCACGGATCATGGCCAGGGAGTAAACCGTATTAAAAAAGGAGTGAACTGCACAATTTTTACCTGTAAATAAAAAAGCCGCTCTTTTTTACAGAGCAGCTTTTACAGTTAAAATTATTGGGAGTTTAGCTTATATCCCAGCTCATCTCTCCGCCTTTTTCATCTTTTAAATTAATGCCTAATGCAGCAAGCTGGTTCCTGATTTTATCGCTGGTGGCGAAGTCTCTTTTTGTCTTCGCTTCTTTTCTGATGTCGATCAACAGGTCCATCACGCCGCCCAGTACTTCGTTATTGGCCGCATTGTTCTTCAGACCAAAAACATCTTCCAGGTAAGCCTTGAATTTCTGCTGCAGTAATGACAAGGTTGCATCAGTAATCGCATCTGCCTGTATCAATCCGTCTTTGATGGAATTAATACCCGGTACCAGCTCACACATACTCCCCAGCACTCTTGCGGTGTTAAAGTAATCATTACTATATGCATCAA
>JBJTMN010000546.1:0-14381 GCA_046070545.1 Ferruginibacter sp. | reverse complement strand
TCGGGATTTTTTTTGTAAGATATTCCCCTGGTGGTGGAATTGGTAGACACGCAGGACTTAAAATCCTGTTCGCAGTAATGCGAGTGACGGTTCAATTCCGTTCCCGAGTACAAAAAAAGCGACAATTTCTTGTCGCTTTTTTTATTACAGGTTTTTGAAAATCTATTTGTATTTATACTCCACCGATCCCATGATCCTCCCTTCTTTGGCATAGCAGCGCTCATTTACACGCAAACCATTTTCATAATCGTACCGCCAGGTAAAATAATAAGCTCCTTCTTTTTCGGTAGTGATCATTTTAACAAGTTGCCCTTCATCATTATATTCAAAAGCATATTCAGGAAAAAGTTTCTTCTGGTAACTGTAGCGGTGAACTATATCTGTTAGCTGTTTTTTGCCGTTGTAGTAATAATAATAATCTTCCCCGGTCTTTGAATTCTTCTCAATGGCAACATTGCCGTTTTCATCTGCCTTAAATTCAAATATAGTGGTATCACGACTGTTTTTGATGAGTATCATTTTATCCAAGATGCCGGCGCTGCTGTAATTATACAAATGTTTTTCCATAACAACTCCCGCATCATCATCTGTATTAAAATGCTTGGATGAGTTGATGGATACCAGCCTGCCGGCAGCATCATATGTATAATCAATGGTAGTAGCTCCTACTTCAGACGAATCAACTGTTCTCTGTAATAATCCTGCCTTGGTAAAATACGATGTAAAGGTATTAGGATACGATTCGTTGGTTGATGTATAAATTTCAACTTCGGTATAATCCCTGTTTATTTTCTTCTGGCAGGTAAAGCCTTCGGTCTCTTCGCCGGTTGCTTCCATGGAAATAACCTTAACACCATTTATCTTTTTTTCCTTTAGTGCAGCCAGTTCGGCCAATACCTGTTTGTTATTTACAATGTCATTGTAATAATACTGTGCATACAGGTTTGAAGGCCCGGCAAAAGCCAGTAATAAAATAGTAGTGAATCTGATCATTTTTATTTTTTCAGTAACAAAGTTAATCTATCTTTTTATTAACCTAAATTATACCAATAACCCATAAGCCCGTAAACTTTATTATTTTTAACAAAATTAACGCACATGAGCCACCTTAAAGAAAGAAAGGAAAAGAACTGCCTGAATTGTGATGCTGAAGTGCAGGGTAGGTTTTGTCATATATGCGGGCAGGAAAATATTGAACCTAAGGAAACGGTCTGGCACCTGGTCACACATTTTTTCCAGGATATAACCCATTTTGATGGCAAATTTTTCAGCAGCCTGAAGTACCTCATAACCAAACCCGGCTTTTTATCAAAAGAATATATGATCGGCCGCAGGGCAAGCTATATCAATCCGATCAGGATGTATGTGTTTACATCGGCAATCTTCTTTTTAATATTTTTTTCCTTTTTCAAGCTCGACAATAAATCATCATTTGTTAAAACAGATATGAATGGTAAAACCTATGAACAGATTGAAGCAATGGACTCATTGACTTTTGATGCATTTACAAAAAAAGTGAATAAGGAAGATGGAAAGGCAGCTTTACCTATGAGCCGGGCCGATTTCAAAAAATATTTCGACAGTTCGGCCGACCAGGGCAACTTTCAATTCACGCCCGGGCATTACAGGTCCAAAGCAGAATATGATTCACTGCTTCGCACAGGTAAAAAGAAACACAACTGGTTTGAGCGCCAGCTTATTTATAAAAATATAGAGATCAATGAAAAATTTAAAGGGCGCAGGGCAGAAATCTTTACAACTTTTTCTGAGATTTTATTACATAGCCTGCCCCAGATGTTCTTCATCCTGTTGCCACTATTTGCAGCTATTTTGAAATTGCTTTATTTCCGCAGAAAAAATTACTATTATGTTAATCATGGCATCTTCAGCATCCATTTTTACATTTTCAGCTTTATTGCCATGTTGGTCATTTTTGGCCTCTCCAAACTTAACAGCTCATTGAACTGGGGTTTTATTACGTTCATTGAAACCATGCTGGGTTTTGGCATCTTATTCTACCTGTATAAAGCCATGCGCAATTTTTATCAGCAGCGCAGGGCAAAAACGATCCTCAAGTTTTTATTGCTGTATTTTTCTCTTTTATTCACGTTTATGCTTTTATTCATTGTATTTATATTTTTCTCTCTGTTTAAACTATAAAACTTATGCCTTCAGAAAACAGTATCGCATTTGAGCGACTGGTAAAGATCATGGATGAACTTCGTGAAAAATGCCCCTGGGATAAAAAGCAAACCATACAAACCCTGCGCCAGTTAACCATCGAGGAAACTTACGAACTGGCCGATTCCATTACTGATCAGGACTGGAAAGGTATTAAGGAAGAATTGGGCGACCTGATGCTGCACCTGGTATTTTATGCCAAAATAGGAGCCGAACAAAACCAGTTTACACTGGATGAGGTTATAAACGGTGTTTGCGAAAAACTGATCCATCGTCACCCGCATATTTACAGTGATACCCATGTTAATGATGAAGAAGATGTTAAAAAGAACTGGGAAAAATTAAAACTGAAGGAAGGAAAGACCTCAGTTTTAAGCGGTGTACCCAAAGCACTTCCTTCCATGGTTAAAGCCATGAGGCTGCAGGAAAAGGCAAAGCAGGTGGGCTTTGAGTGGGATACCAAAGAGCAGGTCTGGGAAAAAGTAGAAGAAGAAAAGGCCGAGCTCTTTGAAGCCATACAATCGGGTAATATTGACAAAATGGAAGACGAATTGGGAGATGTTTTTTTCTCTTTGGTAAACTTTGCAAGGTTTTTGCAGGTAGATGCTGAAAATGCGCTGGAGCGTACGAATAAAAAGTTCATAGACAGGTTTACCCGGATGGAAACAGCAGCACAGCTGGAAGGGAAAAACCTGCATGATATGAGCCTGGAAGAAATGGACAGCATCTGGAACAAAATAAAAAGAACATAAACAATTATACATAATTGGAGCATAGCCCTACCTACAAAAAACAGTTATTTAAGAACAGTTACCTGTTGATACTGGCTGCATGGCTGGCAACTTTTTCTGTTATTATTGATAGCTACTGGTCAGGAAATTCTTCCATTGATGCTGTACAAAAACAGATTGAGCAGCATATTCAAAAACAGGAAAAAGATTTTGCGGAATTTTTGAAGGATACGGCACTTACCCGCCGGCTGGATGATGAGACTTTTGAAGAGCCGGCTTTGTTGCAGTTGTCACAAAAGCCCTATTTTATTTACCGCTATTTTGTAAATGATATTGGTTTACATCACATAATTTTCTGGAATACCCAAACTGTACTGCCTACAGAAGAAGTGATAAATGCACCCGATAGTGCCGGTTTTGTTAAACTTGATAATGGATATTATGCCTGGAACAGGAAAGTTACTCCCAAAAGCATAACCATTGCATTGTTTCCGGTCAAGTGGAATTATTTTGTAGTGAACAAATACCTGCAGAATAAATTTGTTGCCGGAAAAGATATTGAAAGAAATTTTGACATATCAGACACTCCTGCAGCTACTTCTGTAAGATCGGTAAGTGGTAAATTATTATTTTCCCTGGCCGAAAAATCAGCCCCGGCCATTTCAAAAAATAATATCGTTGCAGTTTGGTTACGCATCTTTGCAACCATATTTGTTCTGATATTTATACATTTACTTGCAGTAAAAATTGCAGCAACACGTGGCCTGTCAAAAGCTTTATTGTTTTTAGTTCCGCTTGTACTGGCGCTCAGGATCCTGAGTTATTATCTGCCTTTCCCGCTCAATTTCCGGCAGTTTGAACTATTTGACCCCGCTGTTTATGGATCAACGGTTATTTTGCGTTCGCTTGGAGATCTGCTGATCAATTCAGTCCTTATTACCTGGATCATCTTATTCATGCATAACCAGCTGTATGAAAAAGAAACCAGGCAGGCGGTTCAGCATCCCCCGTATAAATGGGCATTACTGGCATTTGTAAGTATGTTTTTGCTGGTGATCACTTTTACTGCCGGAAGCATCATAAGCAGTATGGTAGCTGATTCGCAGATATCCTTTGATGTGATCAATTTTTTTACACTGAACATGTACAGTGTAACCGGTTTTATTGTTTTGTGCTGTATTGCGATCGCTTACTTTTTATTGAGCCAGATATTATTACAGTTACTCAGGCCCTGTTTTTCATCAAATTCTGCCGGGCTTTACCTGGCAATTGCTGTAGGCGGACTCATCTACTTATCAATACGGCTCAACTTTGCACATGCCGGTTTTGAACTGGCTATTCTTGCCTGGCTTGTTCTCTACCTTTTCCTGCTCAGCAGAAGTTACCTGGCATTATCTGTTAAAAGGATCAATTCTTCTATACTAATCTTCTGGCTTTTCTTCTTTTCAATAACTATTACAGCGGTAATTGTATTGGAGAACAGCCAGAAAGAGATGAACAACCGTAAGCATTATGCCGAAACACTGGCTACCAAGGCCGATCCGGCCAGTGAAACCTTACTCAATACGCTGCTTACCGATTTCAGGAACGATTACCTGGCAGCCAATTTTTACCGGTTCGAAAATGACAGCAGCAATCATTTTTTTAAAGACAGCCTGGTAAGCGGAAATTTTTCTGGTTATACCAATAATTACGATACCAAGATATTTACTTTTGATGCAAATGAAAATCCGCTTTTTAATAAAGAAGATGCCAGCTTTAATGAACTGAATACCGTATTAAAAACACAGGCAAAGCCAACCAATATTCCCGAACTATTTTATTATGACGAATCTTACGACCGATTCAGTTATATAAGCCGTAAAACGGTTACCAATGATGCCGGCAATTTACTGGGGTATGTATTTGTACTTGCCAATCCTAAAAAAAATAAGACGGATGCACTGAACCTGGAACTTTTTTCAAGAGGTAAGGGCAATGCCATTGAAAACTCAAAGGACTATGCATTTGCCGTGTATAACAGGCTGAAACTGGTAAACAGTCATAATGATTATTCATTTGCCACTTCATTAACGGCACAGGATCTGCCAGCTGAAGAATACAAAGTAATCCGGAAGGATGGCTATGATGAACTGTGGTATAAGGATGGACCGCAGAAAGTGGTGATCATTGCCAGGCAGAACAACCTGCTGCTTGAAACGATCACGCTGTTCTCGTATTTATTCTGTGCGTTTTTAATAGTGGCAGGTATTTTCTGGCTTTTAAGCATCAGCATCCGGGCCAGGTTTAACCGCATCAGGATAAGAAACTACTGGCAGCCAAGCATACGAAGCCAGATCCATGGCACAGTAATATTTATCAGCGTACTCTCTTTTTTGGTTATAGGAATTGCTACCATTCTGTTTTTTATAAACAGGTATGAAAACAGTAACCGTGAAAAACTAAGCCGTGTAATACAGGTAATGGAAAATGAGGTACGTGGCTCACTGGCAGAAATGATGCAGGCCGGTGATGAGGTGAAGATAGACGAAGAAGTCTTCAGGGAGAAGCTGGAAAAACTGATCGTTAAAATATCAGAGATACACTCCGTTGATGTTAACCTTTATGACCTGGATGGTAACCTGCTGGTTTCATCCCTGCCACTGCCATATACCAAAGGAGTAATTAGTAACAAGATGGATCCTGTGGCCTATTACCACCTCAGCAATAAAAAGGAAGTTCAGTTCTTTAAGGACGAACAGATCGGCAAACTAAGTTTTGTAAGTAATTATGTACCGGTAATTGATGCTACGGGCAGGGAATATGCCTACCTGAACATACCCTACTTTACCAGTGAAAGTAAGCTCCAGGAAGAGATCGCCAATTTCCTGGTAACCATCATTAACCTGAATGCATTTATATTTTTGATTGCCGGTATCATTGCCCTGTTCATTACCAACCGCATTACCCGTTCTTTTTCTTTCATCAGCGAAAAAATGAAGGCTGTTAATCTGGGTAAACACAACGAAGCGATCGAATGGAAACGAAACGACGAGATAGGTGACCTGGTGAAAGAATACAACAAAATGGTAAGCAAACTGGATGAAAGTGCTGCAGCCCTTGCAAAAAGCGAACGTGAAGGGGCCTGGCGTGAAATGGCCAGGCAGGTAGCACACGAGATCAAGAACCCGCTTACACCCATGAAGCTGAGTTTGCAATACCTGCAAAAATCCATTGCTGCAAAATCGCCCAATGTAGAGGAACTTACCAACAATGTTGCAAATACATTGGTAGAGCAGATTGAACACCTGAACCACATAGCAGGAGAGTTCAGCCAGTTTGCAAATATTGGCAACCCAAGGAACGAGATATTTGACCTCAATGAAGTAATAAAACTGGTAACACAATTGCACTCTATTGATGACCGCATACATATAAACCTGCATGTATCTGAAAAACCGGTAATGGTGCTTGCCGACCGTACCCATATTAACCGCCTGTTCACCAATCTAATTTTGAATGCCATGCAGGCTATACCACACGAACGAAACGTAGATATACGCATTGATGAAATAATAAGCGGAAACAAGGTTTTGGTAAAAGTAAAGGATAACGGTAACGGAATAGATGCGGGCCTGCAGTCAAAAATATTTACACCAAACTTTACTACTAAAACTTCGGGTACAGGCCTTGGCCTGGCTATGAGCAAAGGAATAGTAGAACAGGCAAAGGGTAAGATATGGTTTGAAACAGAAGCAGGGGTGGGCACAACCTTTTTCGTGGAACTGCCGGTTTATACCTAATCAGGTTTTCTTAATATTAATCTTCTTATGCAAACCAAATGTGCCAGTAAGACCAACGGTACCACACAGCAAGGCAACCATACAAAGGGAAAATAAAAGATAGCAATATTAGGCTGGTCAAATGCAAATTGCTGAAATGCAGAAGGAGCAGATAAGACTGCATGGATGACAATATTCAGCAGTAAGCCCAGGCAAACAAAATTCCAGAGCAGCATCACTGTATTATTCAGTTTCTTTTTTACATACCCGGCATAATAAATGACAGGAGCAGTAAGCCCTGCCAGAATATCAAAATTCCTTCCTTCAAAAGTCATCAGCTCAGGAATTGCCTTATAGAGGAAAAGCCAGTACAGGCAAAGCTCAACAGGGATCCTTACAAAGTGTAAAATAGTCAAGGCCTTTGTGTCCAGGTCGTCAAGATATACTCTGCCTTGTGCTGTAATAAACAGGATGATTATAAAGAGAAGTGCAGGCAAAGCCAGCAGTACAAACCTGGGCGGAAAAGTATTGGTGATTTTATAAAAACCTGATAAGCCTAATACGCCCTGAAATATAATCCAGCTTACTAAAAGCACTAAAGTTTTTTTTGGGTTTTTAGTTGCTTTATAAAAAAGAAAGATCGTCAAAAAGGTAGTTGCAATAAAAAGTGCAATTAACAATACTGGCAGGTTTGGTATCATACATTAAGCTTTATACTATTCTTTTCAGGTCCTTCATTTTCCGGATATAGTTTTCAAACTCCAGCAATCCCTTACTACTCAGCTTCTGTTCTTTGGTAACCATTGCTTTTTGTGCAACCAGCACACCATAACGGGTATCTTTAAATCCTTCAATGGTATGTGCATCGGGGTCAATGGAGATCAGTACATTTTTCTCCAGTGCATAATCAATTTGCCGCCAGTCAATGTCCAGGCGGCTGGGGTGGGCGTTCAGTTCAATAACCACATTATTGGCAGCGCAGGCATCAATGATCTTTTTATGATCAAGCGGATAACCCTTTCGGCTTAGCAATAATCGGCCGGTCATATGGCCCAATATAGTTGTGTAAGGATTCTCTATAGCCGTAATGAGTCGCTGCATGGCCTTCTCCTCCGTCATTTTTAAAATACTATGTACGGATGCAATGACCAGGTCGAAACCAGCTAATACGGCATTGGAGTAATCCAGGCTGCCATCGTATAAGATATCGCTCTCGATACTTTTAAAGATCTTAAAACCTTTAAGTTTACTATTCAGCGCATCCACCTGCTCATGTTGCGCCTGTATCCTTTCTTCAGTAAGTCCGTTGGCATAAAAAGCGCTTTTGCTGTGATCGCTGATTACCAGATATTCATAACCCTGTTCTTTAGCGGCTTTAACCATCTCTTCCAGCGTATTACTGCCGTCGCTCCAGTTACTATGGCTGTGTATGATTCCTTTGATATCTTCAGGTTGAATTAATTGTGGCAGAGGGCCTTTTACTGCCCGTTCCATGATTTCAGGTGTTTCCCGTGCACAATAGGGTATGTAGCTTATACCGGCTTCCTTAAAAATTGCCGAGTCATCTGAAACGGAAACACCGGAAAAATCAATATTAGGGAAACGGAAAATGAATTCGTTGACAAATTCCGAACTTCCGGCAGTAAAAAAACATTTCTTTTCAAAAGCTTCCGGGGCGCTATATAATCTCAGCTTTAGTCCGTTCAGCAGCTTATAAAGCAGGCTTTCAGCATTTTCTTCCAGTAATTCCGGCGGGTTTGCCGTTAAAAATTTTGGTTTTATGTCTGCTACAGAGCTTTTAATTACATATTCCAGTTCATCAATGATCTCCAGTTGCCTTTTAAAACTGCCTGTCAGGTATATATTTTCGGTACCAAACAGTTTTTGCAGGTATGCTGTAATTTGTGGTTCCACAGCTTCCACCTGGGGGTATAAATTACTTCCCTGGTTACTTAAATAAAACTCGATGGTATCAATAACATTCTGCTGTGTTTTTTCTCCAAAACCTTTATAAAGTTTCAGGCGGTTTTCTTTGCAAGCGTATAAAAGTTCACCGATACTTTCTATTTCCATCTCTTTCCAGATGGTAGATATTTTTTTGGGGCCGATACCTTTTATGTTCAGCATTTCTATCACACCGATCGGTGTTTTTTCGATCAGTTCCTGCAATGCTTTTAAAGAACCGGTTTCTAAAATCTCAATGATCTTTTTTGCAGAGGAGTCACCTATGCCTTTTATTGATGCAATTTTATCGTGTGGAATTTCACTTAATTGCTGGGGTATTTTTTCAATATTAAATGCGGCAATTGCATACGATTTTGCCTTAAAATTATTTTCTGCGTGGATGTCTGTTAACTTGCTTAAAAGGCTGAAAATCTCCGCAATCTGGTAATTATCCATTTTTTAAAATTCTTCCTGTAAATGTAAGAAGAATACAAAACTGCCTGTTGAAAAAATATTTTATGTGCTAAAAAAATAAAAATAGAGCACTGGAAATTTTTAAAAGTGAAAATATTTTTTCAATAAAGATCAACGGGAGATGGTTAAATAATGCAGTGATCCCTGGTAGAAAAAAAATAGCTGGATCATTGCCCCTGGTTCTATAAATATGCTTCGGCTAAATATGGGAGAAATAAAAAGGGGAGCTTCTGAAAGCCGCCATGGTAAAGGGTTTAATGAAAAAGTCCCGATCAATGATCGGGACTTTAAAGATATTCTGCTTTTTAAAAGCTGAGAATTACTTCTTCTTAGGAGCAGCTTTCTTAGCAGCTTTCTTAGGAGCAGCTTTCTTAGCAGCTTTTTTAGGAGCGGCTTTCTTAGCAGCAGCTTTTTTAGGAGCGGCTTTCTTAGCAGCGGCTTTTTTTGGAGCAGCTTTTTTTGCAGCTTTTTTCTTTGTTGCCATTTTTTTAAAATTTAATTGGTTAGTAAATAATACTTAAAAATAAATACATTTTTTAAACTACCAAAAAAAATATTAAAAAATTTAAGCACTCACCTCAACCGCGGAAACAGAAACAACTGTTTTATCGCCCTTGGTTTTTCTGAATTCAACCAGTCCGTCAGTCAATGCAAAAATGGTAAAGTCTCTTCCAACTCCAACATTTTTACCAGGATGATAACTAGTTCCGCGTTGACGTATAATTATATTTCCGGCAAGTGCTGGTTGACCACCGTAAATTTTTACACCCAATCTTTTGCTTTGTGAATCACGACCGTTTTTTACCGAGCCTTCACCTTTTTTGTGTGCCATGTTTTTATAAGTTTTGAGTTTTAGGTTTTAAGTTTTAAGTCATACTTACAACTTATTACTTACAACTTTTTTAATTAAGCGATTGCAGTTACTTTAATGTGAGTATACTGCGTACGATGTCCGTGTTTTTTACGGAAACCTTTTCTTCTTTTCATCTTAAAAGCGATCACTTTATCGCCTTTAACCAGGTCGCTGATAATTTCAGCTTTAACTACTGCCTGTACATCTGCTCCTGCAACAACACTTCCGTTGTTATCGGTCATCAATACATCAGCGAACTCTATTGAGTCGCCGGTTTTGCCCTCGATATGAGGTACGTATAAGCTGTCGCCTGCTTTCACTGTAAACTGCTGACCTGCTATTTTTACTACTGCTAACATAATTTCCCAAATTTAGGACGGCAAAGGTAAGGGTTTAGCCTGAAAATTTACTCTCATTTTATAAAAAATATGCACCAAAATCAGCAATTTGGGGAAAACATAGCTTTATGAGGCTGAAATTCAGTTAAATCATGCCTGTTAAACCCCATATTCTCTTTACTTTCGCCCTCAAATATGCACTATATAACCCGTTTTATATCAATCCTTTTCACCATTTACGCCTTTTTGATCTTTGTTGGCTTTCTGTTACTGATATTTCCGCTGGTGTTAATTGCTTCATTTTTTGGTAAAATAAGGGGTGGCAACTTCATTTACCGGCTTTGTCATATATGGGCCGATTTCTTTTTCCTGATGCTCGGGATATTCCACCGCAATATATATGAAGCACCGCACGACCGAAAGCGGCAATATGTATTTGTATTTAATCATATCTCTTATATGGATATTCCGGCCATACTTAAAACCATCCGATGGCAGCACATGCGGGTATTGGGTAAGGCCGAAATGGCCAAAATACCCATTTTTGGTTTTTTGTACCGTTGTGCCGCAGTAATGGTGGAAAGAGGCGATCCCGAAAAAAGAGCCAAAAGTGTTGAGCAACTTAAATCAGTACTGAGAAAAGGAATTTCCATTGTAATAGCTCCCGAAGGTACTTTCAACATGACGCACAAACCGCTGAAGGATTTTTATGACGGAGCATTTAAAATTGCTATAGAAACGCAAACACCTGTTAAACCGGTTTTATTCCTGGATACTTATGACCGGATGGGATATGAATCCATATTTTCCATCACCCCCGGCAGATCAAGATCCGTTTACCTGGAAGAAGTATCTGTGGAAGGCCTTACTTTAGAAGATGTAGATCTTTTAAGAGAAAAGGTATATAAAATAATGGAAGATAAATTAATTGAATATAAAGGCAGTTGGATAAAACGATCTTAACAGTAGGCTGTCTCGTAACTGATATTTTTATTTCCCGCAAAGACGCGAAGGTCACAAAGCAATTATTATTGGCTAAAAGATCGTTGTGTTCTTTGGGGCTTTGCAGGATACATTCAAGTGGGCAACATGAATTACCTTTAGAACATTAGATGAACAAAGGAAACGAAATACAATTTGCAGATGATTCATCTGGATACTGGGCAGAGATCATGCTTCCGCTGGCATTGCCAACTACATATACTTATTCCATTCCGGGTCAGTTTTTACAAAGAGCTTTACCAGGCTGCCGGGTAGAAGTTGTTTTTGGTAAACAGAAAAAATATGCCGGTATCATTAAAACGGTGTTGGATAAACAACCTCCTTATCCGACCAAAGCCGTATTGAATGTACTGGATGATGAACCGATCCTTTATCCCCAGCAATTAAAGCTGTGGCAATGGATGAGTGAATATTATATGTGTAGCGAAGGAGAAGTAATGTCTGCTGCATTGCCCACGCATTTTAAACTGAGCAGCGAAACCATTTTAATTTATAATGAAGAGATCGGGGAAGACTTCACAGAACTGAATGATGAAGAATTCCTGGTGGCAGAAGCTTTACTATTAAAGAAAGAATTGAGGCTAACAGAGATCCAGCAGATACTGGATATCACCCATGTGTATCCGCTGATAAAAAAACTGATCGATAAGAAAGTTTGTTTTGTATGGGAAGCCATGGATGAGCAATACAAAGTGAAGAAAGAGAATTATGTGATTCTTGATCCTGAATACAGCAGCGATGAGAAAATGAGCGAACTGCTCAACAACTGGAACAGGGCACCCAAACAAATGGAACTGCTGCTGGCATTCCTGCACCTGCAAAAGACTGAAGGGGATGTGATACAAAGCGAGCTACTGAAAAAAGCAGGCGCATCAGTAGCGCAGTTAAAAGGGCTTACTGAGAAAAACATTTTAATTGTTGAGAAACGATCGGTTGACCGCATAAAATCCTTACCAAAGAATGTAGAGATAGATTTTGAGTTCAGCGAAGCTCAACAGGAAACATCCGACAAAGTTGCTACCGCATTTGAAAAAAAGAACGTTTGCCTGTTGCACGGCGTAACCAGCAGTGGTAAAACGCAGGTATATGTTAAACTGATCGAAAAGTATTTTAAGGAAGGAAAGCAGGTTTTGTATTTGTTGCCCGAGATCGCCTTAACAACACAGATCATCCGCCGGCTGCAAAAACATTTTGGCGGTAATATAACCATCTACCATTCACGCTTTAATAATAACGAACGCATTGAATTGTGGAATAAGATACGAACGGGCGAAGTAAAGATCGTGCTGGGTGCAAGGAGTGCCCTTTTCCTGCCCTTTAAAGACCTTGGACTGATCATAGTGGACGAAGAGCACGATCCATCATTCAAGCAGCAGGATCCGGCCCCCAGGTACAATGCAAGGGATGCGGCTATTTATTATGCTTCGCTGTTTAAAGCAAAAGTGTTGCTCGGAAGCGCCACACCTTCTATTGAAAGTTATTTTAATGCCCTGCATGATAAGTATGCACTGGTGGAACTGAACGAACGGTTTGGAGGCATCAAATTACCCCAGATCGATATTATTGATACCCGGCAGGTTGTGCAGAAAGGAAAGGTGATGATCAGTCCGCAGTTAAAGGAAGCCATGCAAAAAGCACTGGAGAACGACCGGCAGGTGATCCTGTTTCAAAACAGGAGGGGCTATAATCCTTACCTGATCTGCGGTACCTGCGGCTTTATACCGCAATGCACTCACTGCGATGTATCGCTTACCCTGCATAAATACAGCAATAAACTGCATTGCCATTATTGTGGTAGTGTATATCCAAAACTGATCACCTGTCCGGCCTGCGGCAACAATAACTGGCTGGAGAAGAATTTTGGCACTGAAAAGATCGAAGAACAACTGGAAGAGGATTTCTCCAAATACAGGATCGCCCGTATGGATGTGGACAGTGTGCGTGGCAAAACAGCACACGATAACCTGATCCAGTTGTTTGAACAGCACCGGCTCGATATCCTGGTAGGCACACAGATGGTGGTGAAAGGCCTGGATTTTGACAAAGTGAGCCTCGTGGGCATTTTGGATGCCGATGGATTACTGGCATTTGCCGATTTCAGGGTGAATGAGCGGGCCTTCCAATTAATGGAGCAGGTGAGTGGGAGGGCAGGCAGAAAGAAAGAGCAGGGTAAAGTGATCATCCAGGCAACCAATGTAAAGCATCCCGTTTTGCAACTCGTGCAGCAGCATGATTACAAAAAGCTATATGAAATGGAGATCGAGAACCGCAAACAGTTCTTCTATCCGCCATACAGCCGTATTGTTTTGCTGACCTTAAAACACAAGGACAAAGACATCGTAACTGCTGCAGCAGAAAAACTAACACAACTATTGAAGCAGGATCTTAAAGACTTTATTGTGGGTCCGGCAGCACCTGTAGTAAACCGCATTCGCAACCAGTATTTAATGGAGATATTGATCAAGTTACCCAAGGAGCCAGGCATGAGTTTACGATACAAAGCAGCCATCCGTAATCACATAAACCTGGTAACAGGAGAGAGGCATTTTAAGAGTGTTTTGGTAGTGGCTGATGTAGATAAAATGTAGTTCTGCCAAACTGGCAAAAACTTAATAAAACCGATTTATAAGAAAATGAGCCTTATTAAAAATAATATATCATTAAAAGATTACAATACGTTCTCAATCAGTGTATATACTGAATCGTTTGCTTCGTTCATTTCGCTTGAAATGCTGGGAGAATTGCTTGAATCTTATCAACAAATTAAAAAAAATAAACAAAACTCATTATTAATATTAGGAGGAGGCAGTAACCTATTGTTTACCAGTAATTTCGATGGATTAATATTAAAAAATGAGATCAAGGGCATTAAGATAATCAAAGAGGATGAACATCACATATATTTACAGGCAGGTGCAGGAGAGAACTGGCATCAGTTCGTATTATTTTGTATAGAACATAACCTGGCAGGGGTAGAAAATCTGTCCCTTATTCCCGGGAATGTAGGGGCATCTCCCATGCAGAATATCGGTGCATATGGGGTAGAGATCAAAGATGTTTTTCATTCCCTGGAAGCTTATCATATTAAAGATAAAAA
>JBJTMN010000545.1:0-6518 GCA_046070545.1 Ferruginibacter sp. | reverse complement strand
TCATTGCCGTTCTGCAGAAAATATTCATCTGAAGTATTGGTTCCATTATAATATTTGCGGCAATAAACATTCAGTTTCCCCGACACCACTTTCACGGCAAAACCCGGCAGGGTTTCTACCGATATACCGGACGATCTTTTACTGGTGAGTATCTTTGAAGAAACGGCATATTGTTTATTATCCTGGTAGGCGATAATGTCTTTTGAATTGATGACAACCTTCCCATCTGCTAACAGATGCGGAGTGGTTAAGATACCAGTCACCAGTTTTAATGTGGTAAACTGCTGTATAGAGCCATTATTCAGCTGCACAAAACAGGTTGCAGAGGTTTCATTTACAGGTTTCAGGTTTGCCTGGGGCTGCTCTATTGAATTTTTGCTGACTGCGCAGGAGTTTAATAAAATCGTTGCACTGATAAGCACAGCAATTGCTGGTAAATTTTTCATTGGGTTGGAGGGTTTTTCTTTATAACGTTAAACACACAGATTTATTATATATGAGTTACCGTTATTTTACTTGATTTATCTGATATAGCACTTAACAGGCTGTTATAGAAACTATTAATGTGTGGCAAATAGCACAATAATGAGTATGAGTGCGATAAATAATAACGTGAGACAGCTTATAGCCAGGTAAGTTATGGTTCTCATACTAATCAATTTTGAGCAAAAACGGCAAAGAATATACCAACCAGTTAAAACTGTTAATAACTCTACTGTACGTTTTTTACACATACAGTAATGGTTAATTGCTTTATGCGCCTGTATAAACTGAAAAAAGCATTTTTTATTTTACTTCCTGCAAAACTTTAATCAAAATCTTTTTCAGCGCTCATTATCCCTGGGAAATTTTATATATTGTAGAAAAATAAATGAACATGAAATTTCCCAGGATTCTGTTACCCGCTGTTTTACTTGTAATTGTTACCATTGTGTCCTGTAAAACGGTTGGACGTATAGCGGCCAAATACTGGCTGAAACGTGAGATCAATGAATTTGTATCAACCTGCGAGGACAAGGCAGGCAAGTTAATAGGCAGCGAGAAAGCGCATAAATACTGCGATTGCTCCGTAGACCTGGTTGCCGAACAATATCATAATTACCAGGATGCAAAGAATATTTCGGTAATGGAAATACTGGACTTTATCAACAAGTGTAAATAACAAAAGTCATTGGTCATTGATTCTATTAGTTGCAGCAAAAAGCTGTTACAATTCTAATAACTTAATGACTAATTCCTTACAACTACATCAATTACCTGGTTCTTATTGGTTCCCTCCCACCGGTATCTCACTGTATATAGTTTCGCACTATTTGTTTTTAACCGGTAAGGTATCTTTAAAGTACAATTCACTGCGTTGTTCTCCAATGCACCTTTCACCTTTTTTAAAAGAATGTCGGTGATCTTCACTTCATTCAGGTCACTATCATATACCCAAAAGCTTTCTTTGCCCGAAAAAATCTCGGCTAAACTTGAACCTTCAATATTTGAAATATCCATACTGGTATAAGCCATTTTAGGCGCTACTTTTATGGAAGTATCCACATTAACCAGCATATTACCGGCTTCCAGTCCATTTATGACACCATTTACTCCCGTACCTGATTTTATGGGTTTAGTACTTTTTGAAAGTTGCAACGGTTCACCCGGCCTGGCAAAACTTACCGGAATCTCAAGCCTTAACTGGTTTTTGCCTTTCAGATCGTATAACCTTATTTTCAGAATCCCTGCAGGGTTTGCCTTGATCAGATCGGTGCCAATACCAAATTTTATACTGAATGCACCCAGATCTTTGGCAGTAAAACCATTTGAATAGCTTTTTAGGAACACATTGGGATTGTTCATCAGCATTTCACCCCTGGGTGACAGAACGATCACTTCTGCCCCTGCAAACATCGTTTTGGAGTTATCAGCAGTAAAACCGGTTGGTTGCTGAAGCCGTATCTCGATCTCCTTGTTCAAGGGTATCCGGTTGCTGAGTAACTGGGCACCATCAATCTTCAGGTCGATGCTGCCTGCCGCAATTCCTTCATTAAAAAATTTCATGCCTGTTAAAGGTAAGATGCCATTTTTTTGAGCAACACATACATTGGTGAACAGCAAACAGGCTGCCATTAAAGTAAACAGGGGTTTACAGCTTATTAACTGAGTTTTCATGCAGGTTAAGTTAATTGTGATTAATACGGATCGAAGAACAGCATTGCTGCCGGTATCAGACAAACGAATGGCAGGGTTAAATTAGTATGTACTTATTGTATTGTTAATAAGATTTGTGATTTCATTACCAGGCTGGCCTGAACTAACCATTTACGGATCAGATATTTTTCACATAACATTCAGCTGCCTCAACCCTTTCCTTTTTAAAGCCCATCACTTTTAAGAATCTTTCGTGCTGAGGATTGTGCACCTGTGCATATATAATGCGCTTAATGCCTTTATTGTGCAGGAATTCTTTTCCTTCATCAAACAGGAAACGGCCAACCTTATAATCACGGTATTTGGGAACCGTATAATTGATCTTTACAAAAGCATCGCCATTAGAGTTTACTACAGCAACAAAAAGATTGGCAACCACTATATCACGCAAAACCACAAAGCGTATTTCTTTTTCCTGTTCTCCCATAGTAAAACCCGGAAAATAGGCTTCAATATCTTTTTGATAAAAGGAAAGAAATTTTGGAATCAGGGCAGCATCGTTCCTGAATTCAACCAGGTCAAATTTCTCCTGCCTGCGATAAATTTTAAAAAGAAAATAAATATTGATAGCCAGTAAGACTGAATTGGTTAAAACAACGGGAAAAGCATGTATCAAAATACCATAGAATATAAAGGAAAGGCTACCCAGGCTGTTTATCCACCTGAATTTGATATCATTATTAACCCAAAGCGAAACAGCTAAAAAAATGAAAGCGAGATAACCAAGCAGCTGAGCCAGTATATTGATCATGTATTGTTAAATTAATGGCGCAAGTTACACGAAAACAATATTTACTTTGCCTTAATTATGTTTGTTTGTTCATTCGGTAAATGAATGCAGTAAAATGAAATAATCCAGCTTCAGACCTTTAATATCTAAAACTGCCTAACGGGTTTTCCTGATAACGGTGAGAATGCTTATTTTTAAGCATTACTTTTATCACCTAGTAATATCATTATGAACTGGAAATTGATTTTGTCCATAGTTTTATGTTTACCGATCGGGCTCTTTGCTCAAAAGAATACTTCCGACAGTCTTTACCAGTTACTTGGAAAAGCAAAATCAGATACTGCCAGGGTGAGACTCATGTGCGATATCGGTTATGAATTGCGGGTAAATGATCCTGAAAAGGCTTTGAAAATAACCAGTGAAGCACTTTCCCTTTCAAAAAAGATCAGGTATCCCGATGGCCAGTCAAAGAGCCTGGGCACCATGGCCATTATATTCAGGTTGCTGGGCAATTTTCCCCTGGCACTGGAATATAATTTAAAAAGGCTTGAACTGGTGGAAAAGTCGAATGACCAGGCTAAACTGGCAGGGGTGTTGAGTAATATAGCGCTGGTTTATGTAAACCAGGAAGAATATAAAAAGGCACTGACCTATTATGCAAAAGCCGACTCGGTAGTAAAGCCACTGGACAGCGTGGATGAAGTAAAATATAAACTTGCCCTGAATACCGGAGATGTGTATGATAAGCTGAATATGAACGACTCGGCCTTTAACTATTTTACAAAATCGCTCAATATTGCCAGGCAGGCAAAGAATAATTACTTCGAAGGCATGTCGATGATCGGGTTGGGTAATAATTATTTAAAAACTGATCAGTACCTGTTGGCGCTTGCCAATTATAAAAGTGGTATTGTTTATTTAAAAGAAGCTGAAGATGATGACCTGCTTTGCGAAGCCTATCTTGGGCAGGCAACCTTATATAAAAAACTTAACAAAAAAGATTCTGCAGTTTTTTATGCCCGGCAATCCTTTGCATTGGCGGAAAAGGACGGTTTTTTACCCAGGCAACTGGATGCAGTGAAATTCCTGTCGGAGCATTATAAAAATGAAAAGGATATTGACAGTTCATTCCTGTACCTGAACTATGTACAAAGCCTGAATGACAGTATCAACAGTAAGAGCAGGATCCGGGAATCGCAGATCCTTTCAAGTAATGAACAGATCAGGCAGCTGGAAATTGCAGAGAATCTGCAGATAGCAAAAAGAGAAAGAAAGCAGCAATTACAGATGCTGTTCATTGCTATTTTCATACCAGGTTTTTTTATACTTACACTTTTATTAAGCAGGATAAAGCTCCATGTAAGATTCATAAAAATACTGGGTATCCTCTCTTTACTTATCCTGTTTGAATACCTGACGCTGCTGCTGCATCCTTATGTAGCGGAAATTACCCACCATACACCGGTGTATGAAATGCTCATCTTTGTATCCATTGCAGCAGTACTGATACCTACGCATCACCGGGTAGAGAGCCGGCTCATTGAATGGTTAACAAAAAACCGGCCATTGCTGACCGGTAATAAAATTAAAATGAAGCGAACCAAGATCATTAAAAAAATTACTGAGGTTTAACATCAGAGCCCGGAGCTACTTTCCCTGTTTTAGATTCCATGGAATCATTTGAATCTTTGGTTGTTGGTGCCGGCGGCGGTGTAGTTGTAGTTACCACGCTGTCTTTAGGGGCATCTTTACTTTCTTCTTTGTTGTTATTGCAGGCAGTAAAGGCAATAGACAACATTAAAATTCCGGCAAGCATGAATTGCAGTTTAGTTCTGTTTTGTTTCATCATTGTTTTTAGGTTTTAGAACATAATTTTACAATTAAAATCCCAAAGTATCAAGTCCGTGGCTAAGTATTTTAAATAGTTTTATGTAATTTGAAGTTAAACAGATCATATGAGAAAAATACTGCTGGTAATTATCCCTTTTTTTGCAATAGCCATATCATTGAATGCACAGACTGTTTATGAATTTTCTTTCAGCTATGTAAATAATCAGCTATCTAATAATTACAAAGCCTTTTTTATAGATAATAATGACGGTACGGGTAAAGTGAGATTGAAATTTCTTGCAGCCACTGATACTGTTATAGCCGACTTTGATGTTAAAGAAGAGTTTGCAGAAAATAATGGCAGCTGCATGAACGGCGACAGATTGTATTATAAGTTGCAGAACCCTAAGTTCATTGAAAGTAAAAATCCGGGATCCAATCTTCCGGGATACCTGTGTTTTAAAAAGGAACCGGTTTCTGGTTTATATGAACCGGCTGGCGTTATCGATAACCCGGCAGACTGCAAAGCAGACCTGGTTAAATTGAGCAGCATTACCACCATCAGCCAGCAGGAAATGACCAGGGAATTTGTGCTCAGGTATTTTAAAGTATATGAACCCTTTTACAGGAGCCTTTTTGTAACCAATAACAGTAAAGCCCTCACTACTTCTGAATTGAATACAAAACTTTATTTATTGTTTGTTGCCAATGTAACTGACCCTGATATCGGCATTGCAGACAGAAAAGGTATGAATGAAGCCATTAGCCTATTCAGGAAAATAAAAGATTTCCTGGGAATCAGTGCCTTCTTGTATGATACTGTTACCGGCCGTGATTTTAACAAGCAGACGGTGCTGAATAAAATAAATACTTTTTTAACTCCGGGGCCAAACGATATCGTTGTATTTTATTACGCAGGCCATGGTTTCAGAATGCCTAAAGATGGCCGGCCAGGGCCTTATATCGATCTGCGTGATGTGGTGCTTGACAGAACCAAAAGATACCAGGATAATTCTTTAAGCACAGAAGATATCAAGGATATGATCAGAAAAAAAGGAGCAAGACTGAACCTCATCCTCAGTGAATCCTGCAATGATACCATCACCAAAACCAACCCCATGGTAAAAGAACCTGCACTTGCAGGAAAGAAAGGTGGTTTTGGCATGAACTGGAGCACACAAAACTGTCGCGACCTGTTTTTGAATGCAACCCCTACCACCATACTGGCTGCTGCTGCATCGCCTTATCAACTGGCCATCAGTAACTCAGATTTTGGCGGATATTTTTCATCATTCTTCAGAAATGCGCTGGAAACAAACCTGGGTTTTGCCAAGACCAATGTTAAATGGGAGAATATTTTTGACCAGGCAAAACAACAGACAGAAACCAAGGCCGGCCGTACCTGGTGCAATGATGAAAAAACCATTAAATGCAACAGGCAGCGGCCTATTTCAACTATTTTGTATGGAAGGTTTTAATTACTTAATTATTAGTATATCTTTTAAATCTAAGACCGTCGATGAATGATTTCCATTTTGCTGTTTTACGCAGACTATCCAGATAACTGTCGTTCAGCAAAACATACGAAAAACCGAAACCCGCATTTGCAGCTTGATTTAAATACTTCCAGGCTTTAACTGAATTTCCATTCTTAGCATATAAACGGGCTATTGAATAATTATTGAACCCATAATCGTTTTTTTGTTCGCTTATACTTTTTTGGTAAGATGAAATAGCTTCTTTGGGTTTATTGGCCAGCATG
>JBJTMN010000544.1:0-6006 GCA_046070545.1 Ferruginibacter sp. | reverse complement strand
CAGTAAAATAATTGCGATTGCCTTTCAGTTTGTTCTCGGTAAAATAACCGGCACGCAGACTGAACATTTCTTTATACATATATTCTGCACCTAACCCAAGTTGCACTTCTTTTAATTCTTCACTTCCACCCCCGGGTGCATCACCAAATGAACTGAACCAGCTTCCCACAACACCTTTGCTGTTATAATCTGCTACTTTTTGTGCATTTGCAGGATCAGGAGGAGTTGGAACCAGAAGTTTGTTGAATTCAACAGCGAATGAAAGTTTATTGTCGCTGTTTATCTCTTTGTTGTACCCGGCACCGAATGCAAGGTTTGCAGGTATGTAAGAAGATTCGCCACCATACTTGATCTTACTGCCCAGGTTGGTAAGCGCCACACCAAAGTTCCACGCTTTTTTAGTATAGAAATAAGATATGTCTGCAGCTACAGCATTACCTGCTTTATAATCGCTGTTTACAGAATTATTGGCCAGCTTGCTGTGTATGTAGCGGATATTCAGTCCAATGCCGCTCTTGGTTGAAAGCTTGCGTGAATATCCCGCTTCAATGGCAAGATCGCTGGGTTTAAAAGTGCTCACTTCAGTTCCGGTAGCATCGGTAAAACTGAAAGTACCCTGGTTAAAGTTGCGAAAGCCAAAGCTTAGAGCTTCTTTATCGCTCAGTTTGTAGAAAGCTCCCAGTGATATCTGGTTGATATTTTTAAGATCAAGCTCACTCAGCCAGGGTGTGTACGTTAGGCCAATACCGTATTTATTTTCGTTAAATACCGTTTTAGCACCGTTGTAAAACATTGAGTTGGCATCGGGCGTGGTTGCAACGCCAACATCACCCATAGCGGCTGTTCTTGCATCAGTGGCCAGTCGCAAAAAGGGAACTGCGGTGGTAATGGGATTTTCTTTCCCGGATTGTGCAGCTGATGTTTCGGCAATCAGCAGCAACAAAACCGGGATGATCAGTCTGGTTAATTTTAAATTCATGTTTTTGAAGTTTTGATTTAAAGAAAAGTAACAGTTGTTCTTTGGTTACATACGCAGCTTTTTGTTAAACGGATTTAACGTTTCCTGATTTCGGCTTTAAATAATTACCACAGAATGAAAATGCAGTTGTTATTATCTATAAATTTGAACTCAAATAATAATGACTATGGCTTATTGGCTCGTAAAATCAGAACCCTCAGTTTACAGTTGGGATACATTGGTAAAAGAAAAAGAAACCTGCTGGAGCGGCGTACGGAATTATGCTGCCCGTATTAACCTGCGTGCTATGAAGAAGGGAGACGAGGTATTGTATTATCACAGCAATGAAGGTGTGGAAATTGTTGGCATTGCCAAAGTAGTGAAAGAAGCATACCAGGATCCAACAACGGATGATGACCGTTGGGTAGCGGTGGATATTAAGGCAGTTAAAAAATTAAAGAAGCCCGTAAGTCTTGATACACTTAAGAAAGACAAACGATTTGCCAATATGGATTTAGTACGTTTAGGAAGATTGAGTGTGCAGACTGTGAAGCCTGAAGAGTGGGAGTGGGTGATGGAGCTTGCGAAGTAAAATAAAATATAGAACAAGGAACAAGGAATTCTGAATGATGATCTTAAAATACTTCGGACTCCCTTGTTTTTTTTATTCCCAACGCTTTCTATTTCATTTAACATTTACCGGTGGTTACTAATTTTATGCAATTTGTATCAATGAGTATCTAATCACTCTAAACTCATTGTTATGAAAGCAAAACTCTTTTTTACCCACTGGACGGCATTCGCTGTAATTTTAATTTTTACTTTTTTAATTTCCTGCAACCGTAATGCTGAGAAGCAAAATGCATCCATGGATATGACGATGGCCGATGTTAAAGAACCATCTGATCAGAAAAATCAAAATGAAACCCAGCAGATACCTGTTGGGAAAGTGCTGATGCAGGCATCAGACTCAGCTGGCTCGCCCGTACCTGCTGCACCGGCAGTTTCAAACCCGGACTGGGACAGCAAGATCATTAAAACCGCTTCTTTAAAAGTAGAAATAAAGGATTTTAAAAAGTACAATGATTATGTGCACAACGCTGTAAAGCAATACGGGGCTTATGTAGCACAGGAAGATCAGAACCTTACTGATGAAAAATCGGAGACCACCATTACCATAAAAGTACCGGTGTCCCAGTTTGAAAACATGATGAACAAACTGCCGGAAGACGGAAAAATCATAGAGAAAAAAATAAGTACGGAGGATGTTACCGGGGAAGTGGTAGATACCAGATCAAGGCTGGAAGCTAAAAAGCAGATGCGTTTAAAATACCTCGAGTTCTTAAAGCAATCAAAGAATATGGAGGAAGTGCTGCAGGTGCAGAATGAGATCAACAGCTTACAGGAGCAGATTGAATCAGCAGCCGGGCGTGTGGCATTTCTCAGCAACCAGGCTGCCATGAGTACCATCAATCTTACCTTTTACCAGCCATTGGATGGTTACAACCCTTCAGATGCAACTCCTTCTTTTTTATCAAGGATCGGTAATGCTTTTAAAACCGGCGCCGGCTGGATAGGAGCGTTATTTGTGGGACTGGTTTCAATCTGGCCTTTATTACTGATCGTATTGGCAGCTTATTTCAGATGGAAGAAGTTAAGGCCAGCAAAAGTGATTGCACAAAAATAATAAGCTTCAGACAACTTATGAGGTTGAAGGCTTTTCTAGATTTTCTGAGAGAAAGGCTCCCGCGAAGCCACTAAGCAAACAAAGATTTTTCTAAATTTAATAATACCACTTTGTGAGCTTAGTGGCTTCTTGGGAAAATAAAAATATCAGAGTTGAAAAAACTCTTACTATCACCTGAAAATAACTGTGCCCAATTGCTTTGTCAATTCGATCTCCATTTGTTTCAGGTGTTGATGGGTTTGTACCAGTATCATCTGGTCTTCTGCAACGGTTGACCTTTCCAGGTCACGCTGGTTCTCATCCATCAGTCTTTTTATTTTGCGCAGCTTCAGATAATTCAAAGTAGAAAAGACTTCTTCTGCAAACAGATCTTCACGGGTAGCAATATAACCCTCAAAATGTTCTTTCCATTTGGGGCTTATTTCATAATTGAAATCCATAATGCTAACCACCAGCGAACTCATCCGCTGGTCTTCGTGGTATAAAAAATTCTTGGCAGTTGGTTCAATACCTGCATGAAACCAGGCTTTGTATGTTTGTAATATGCTTACCAGTTCCTTGTTATCGATCAGTTCTTCCAGCTGGTTATCTTCAATTTCTTTAAAAATATATTCTGCTACTTTCACTTCTTCTTTATTTTCCCCGGCCGGGTGGGGCCATGTCTTTAATCCAAATTCGAGCAGGCTCCTGATCATAGCCTGTTCATGTATCTCGTCTTTATTAAAAAGTGCAGTAACATCATTTTCAAATTCACCGTTTTGTACATTTTCTGCCGGTTCTTCTGCAAAACGCTGCTCTCTTGAAACCCTGGTTTCTTCTTTATTTACTTTTTCCCTGATGAATTTATTGACCAGTGCATGCAGACCGCTTTCTTCTATCTTTAGAATTTCTGAGCATTGTTTTATATAATCCTGCTGCTTTGTAAAATCTTCGGTCTTGTTTATTTTGGAAATGGTTTCAGCGATCTGGTTTACAACTATTGATTTTTTGGTACTATCGTTGCCTGCATCTTTCAATGCAATTCCCAGCTGAAATAAAATAAAATCTTTTTTATTGTTGTTTACAAAATTGATGAACTCGGCTGCACCTACTTTGTTTACATAACTGTCGGGGTCTTCGCCATCAGGTATCAGTACCAGTTTTACATTCAGGCTTTCTTCCAGTGCAAGATCAAGCCCACGTAAGGCTGCTTTTATACCGGCGCTGTCGCCATCGTAAATGATCGTAAGGTTACTGGTGTATTTTTTAATAAGCCGCAACTGATCGGGGGTAAGAGAAGTACCTCCACTGGCTACTACATTCTCTACACCGGCCTGGTGCAGGCTTACAACATCAGTGTAGCCTTCAACCAGCAAACATTCATCGGCTTTATCAATAGCTTGCCTTGCAAAATAAGAGCCGTAGAGTATTTTGCTCTTAACGTATATCTCGTTTTCCGGGCTGTTGATATATTTGGGAGCCTTATCATTTTTTTTGATGATCCTGGCACCAAAGCCAAGCACTTTACCGCTTTGATTATGTATGGGAAAGATGATCCTGCCACGGTAATTATCGTAGGCATTACCATCACGCACATTCACCAGGCCGGTTTTCTGTAAATATTCCAGGCTGTATTGTGATGCCAGTGCAGCTTTGGTAAAGCCATCCCTGGCTTCTCCATTATAACCTAACTGAAATTTTTTGATGATCTCTTCCCGAAAGCCACGTTCCTTTAAATAGCTCAGGGCAATATCCTGTCCTTCTTCAGAATTGAACAAGGCATCTGTAAAATATTTCTGCGCAAAATTATTAATGATATACAGGCTGTCGGCCACCTGTTGCTGTTGTTTATATTCTGGACTGGTTTCGCTTTCTTCAATCTCAACATTGTATTTTGCAGCCAGCCAGCGCAGGGCCTCCACATAACTGTATTTTTCGGCCTCCATTAAAAAGCTGATGCTGTTGCCACTGCGGCCACAGCCAAAACACTTATATATCTCTTTGGAAGGAGATACGGTAAAGGAAGGCGTTTTCTCATTATGAAAAGGACATAAGCCCAGGTAATTGGCCCCTCTTTTTTTCAATTTAATGAAAGAGCCAACTATTTCCACAATATCGATGCGGCTGAGTATTTGCTGTATGCTTTCCTGAGAGATCAAATTAATAATAATTGAAACTGCAATTTACATATATTGGCATAAACAGGTTATTGTTAATATTTGGCAAATGGGTTGGCATATAAAACATTGGCATAATTTATGAAAAATAATCGCAAATTTCATCTGTTATATTAATACCTTTATCACCTAAATAAATTTAAAAGCATGAAGAAATATTTATTACCGGTTGCATTGTTAATGGCATCGTTTTTTGCCAATGGACAGGATCTGAAAAGTATAGATATAAACGTTAAACTAAACAAATTTGACCAGGCTAAGACGGAGATAGACAGTTACCTGGCAAATGCCAAAAATGCTGCCAAAGCAGATGGCTGGTATTACAAAGCATATATTTACAATTCCCTTGGCCGTGTTGCTACCAAGCCAGTGGCTGAAAGCAAGTCGCTTTACCAGTCTGCATTTGATGCCATAAAGAAATATGCAGAGCTGGATCCTAAGCAGGCATTAACTGCAGAAGAAAAGAATTCCACCATATATAATATCTATTACGGAGAATATGACCTGGGAATAAAAACATACAATGATAATAACTACGAAGAGTCATTTGACTGTTTTAAAAAAGCACTGGAAATTCATGACCATATTTATTCCAATAAACTTGCCGGCCCCAATAACCTGAATTTATCGGCACACGACACTGACGTGGTCTGGAACCTGGCTATCATAGCTAATACGCTTAAGAAAAAAGATGATGCCGCTGTATATTATAAAAGAATAGCTGATGCAGACCTCAGTGAAGAAAAATATGCAACTGCTTATGATGAACTGATTTTAAAATACAAGCGTGAAAAAAATGCTGAACTTTTTAATAAATACCTGGCTGCCGCAAAAAAGCATTACCCGATTGATATGCCCTACTGGGAAAATAAGGAAATTGAATTTGCCCTGAACGGTTTTGAAGGTGAAGCCTTGCTCAATAAATATGAAGAACTGATCAAAGCACTACCGAACAATTATGTTGTTTATTATAACTATGCAGTAGATATTGATAAATTCCTGGGTACCGATGCCGCAAAGGGTAAGGATGCCACCGTTTACAGGAATAAAATTGAAGAGTTATTCAAAAAAGCAGTTTCACTGAAATCAACAATAGAAGGCAATTTACAACTAGCCAATCTTTATTACAGTAAGACCTATGATTTACAGGAACAGGCCGCTAAAATAAAAGGAACAAAGCCTGCAGAAGTAAAAGTAAAAAATGA
>JBJTMN010000543.1:0-3014 GCA_046070545.1 Ferruginibacter sp. | reverse complement strand
CCACACTGGAGAACCATCAGGCCCTTCACTTTAAAAACAGCATCACAGTTTTCACCAAAGGAAAAACTGGTCTTCAGCCTCAATAAAAATTCGACTTTTAATAAAACCATGCTGGAGGTTTATAATATTGGCAAGAACCTGGATACCACGCAAAAGGCCATTGCAAAATACTGGGATGACAATCCCAATGTATCAGTAAACATGGGCCACCTGAATTATTTTATCCATAAAATTTCTCCCGGCGGGCACTGGATCATGATCGCCAAACAGGCCTGCGAAGAGAAGAAAGAATCAGTCAGCCGTTCTTCACTGGCCTACACCCTTACTTCCATTGCTTTGTTTGATGCGTTCATTGCCACCTGGGATGAAAAATTCAAGACCAACCTGATACGGCCAATAACCGTTATCAATGATTATGTAGACAAGAACTGGCAACCCTATATCCAAACACCACCTTTCCCGGAATTTACCAGCGGCCACGCAGTAATTTCCAATTCAGCAGCTACTGTACTTACGGGTTTGTTTGGCGATAATTATGAATTTACAGATGAAACAGAAATACCATTCGGTAACGATACCCGTCATTTTAAATCATTTTACGAAGCGGCCAAAGAATCAACCTGGAGCAGGGTATATGGCGGTATTCACTACCCCGAAACAGCAAGGATCAGTATTGTTCAGGGAAAAGAGATCGGAACAAATGTGCTGAAAACACTTTATCCTGCAGCCATTAAATAAAAAAAGGCATGTCAATTATCAAGCGTTATTTTTTTGCCGCATCACTTGTGTTGCTTTTACAGATCAGCGCATCTGCGCAACAACAGAATGCCGTAAAACTGTTCAGTACCTTGCCTCCCGCCACTACCGGTGTTGATTTCAGAAATACCATAAATGAAACAGCCGACATGTTCCTGTATGTGTACGAGTACCTGTATGTGGGTGCCGGTGTAAGTGTTGGAGATATTAACAATGACGGGTTGCCTGATATTTATTTTACATCCACCCTGGGCAGTAATAAGCTTTACCTGAACATGGGCAATTGTACATTTAAAGATATAACCGAATCGGCGGGTGTGGCAGATAATATTGGTATCAAGACCGGTGTAACCATGGTTGATATCAACAACGATGGGTATCTCGACATCTTTATCTGCAAATCGGGTTATAAAGATCCGAACCTGCGTAAAAAAGTGCTGTACATCAATAACAAGAACAACACATTTACCAACAGGGCGGCTGAGTATGGACTGGAAGAGTCGAGCTACAGCATGCAGGCATATTTTTTTGATTATGACAATGACGGAGATAAGGATGTTTATTTTTTAGATCACCCGATCGATTTCAGCAAATCAATGACCATACCGGCCACCATTGTGAACGGCAAAATGGTGTATGCAGCTGATACCAATACAGTGTATGTAAGCGACCGGTTATTTGAGAACAGGAATGGTAAGTTTGTGGACGTTACAAAAAAAGCCGGACTTATTAATCATGCTTTTGGTTTAAGCGCTTCCATTGCTGACATTAATGGAGATGGCCGGCCCGATATTTATGTTGCCAACGATTTTAACAAACCCGATTTTTTATACATCAATAACGGCAACGGAACTTTTACAGATAAGCTTAGTTCCTACGTGGGCCATGTAAGTTTTTCATCCATGGGATCGGATATTGTTGATCTGAACAATGATGGCCTGGAAGATATTTTTGTAGCAGATATGGCTGTTGAAGACCCGGTCAGGCAAAAGCAACTCTTCGCTGTAAACCAGAACTTCGACAAATTCAGCCTGATGCTGAAGTATGGTTTGTATTACCAGTACCCGCATAACAGCCTGCAGCTTAACAACGGCAACGGAACCTTCAGTGAAATTGCCAACTATGCCGGCGTTGCCGAAACCGAGTGGAGCTGGGCACCGCTGGTTGCAGATTTTGACAATGATGGCTGGAAGGATATGTACATCACCAACGGACTTAAGCGGGATATGACAGACTGGGACTATAAGGTCTTTGTACTCGACTCGGTCATCAACAGTATGAACAAGGGAAAATCCGTTGATCTGAACAAATGGCTGCAGAGCATGCCACAGGTTCCTACCAAAAATTATTTCTACCACAACAACGGCAGTTTAAAATTTGATAAATACACCGATAGCTGGGGCAGTGATAATCCTCCCTCCTTTTCAAGCGGCGCTTCTTACGCCGACCTGGATAATGACGGGGACCTGGATATAGTAGTAAATAATGTAGATGGTCCGGCCTTTATTATGAAGAACAATATCCGGGAACTGAATCCCCAATCTCATTATTTACGGTTACAGTTTTATACAAACCCCGGGGCTAAAGAAGAAGTGTATGGTGCAACGGTAAAACTTACCAATGCAAAAGGGCAGATACAGGTACAGCATTATTATCCCGGGCGTGGTTTTTTATCAGGTATGGAACATGTGCTTCATTTTGGTACCGGTGAAGAAACCAATATCAGCAAAGCAGAAATAACTTTCCCCAACCAGAAAAAGATCATCCTTGAGAATATAAAAGCCGACCAGGAACTGGTGCTGTACGAATCTAATGCAACACCTACAGGCAACAGCATGGTTGCAAAACCTGCCACAATATTTAAAGACATTACTGCAGAAGGAAAATTAAAATTCAGCCAAACAGAAAATGAATTCATTGATTTTAAAAGAGAACCGCTGATACCATACCGCTGCAGCCGCAAAGGGCCTTACTATGCCAAAGCAGATGTGAACGGCGATAAGCTGGAAGATATATACATCGGTGGCGCTGCAGGTTTTGAAGGGAAACTGATGATCCAAAATGCAAATGGTTCTTTTACAGAAAAACCCACACCTGCTTTTAGTGCCGATAAAAAATATGAAGACATGGGAGCGCTTTTCTTTGATGCAGACGGAGATGGCGATATGGACCTGTACGTGGTTAGCGGCGGTGCCGAATTTGCCCAGGGAGATAAGTTATACCAGGATCGCCTGTATAAAAATGATGGCAAAGGAAAT
>JBJTMN010000542.1:0-2315 GCA_046070545.1 Ferruginibacter sp. | reverse complement strand
ATTTGCCGCAGTATTTTCATTGCTTATCTTGATGAGCCTGTTCAGTACATGAGTGCCTCGGCGCAAACAAAGATCGGATATATCAATACAGATGAATTGATGGCCATCATGCCTGAGTCTGCAAAGATCAATGCAGATCTGAATGAATATCAGACTACTTTACAACAGCAGGGATTAGCCCTTCAAAAAGAGGCAGATACAAAAAGAGACCAGTATTTTAAAGATTCTGCTACTTTTTCAAACAGCAAAAAAGAGATCGTAAGAGACGAACTGGTCAAACTATACACTCGTTTGCAGAATTACGACCAGGAAGCACAGGAAAAGGCTCAGAAATATGCACAGGATAAAATTGGTCCTGTTCGTGTAAAAGCGCTGGATGCTATCAAAGCAGTAGCAAAAGAAAGAGGGTATTCCTATGTTATAGATGATGCTTCAAACTCACTACTGGTAATGCCTCCGGGCGATGATCTTTTACCAATGGTTAAGGCCAAACTTGGAATTAAAGATCCGGCTCCGGCTCCTGCAGCTGGTACCAAACCAGGCGGTAACTAATATTTATTTCTTTAAATAATACACAAAGCCTCCCGATACATCGGGAGGCTTTGTTATTTTTGACAGATGGAAAAACAGCCAATTGGTGTATTCGACAGCGGTTATGGTGGTTTAACTGTGCTTAAAGAAATTACTGCCAAACTACCACAATACGATTATGTATACCTGGGAGACAATGCCCGCTCTCCCTACGGTACCCGCAGCTTTGAAACCGTGTATGAATACACGCTGCAATGTGTAAGGTGGTTCTTTAGCCAGGGATGCCCGCTGGTTATACTGGCCTGCAATACGGCTTCTGCAAAAGCGCTGCGATCTATTCAGCAGAACGACCTGGAAAAAATTGATGGCACCAAAAGGGTTTTGGGAGTAATAAGGCCTACAACAGAGATAATCGGCAGGTTCACTAAAACCGGCAATGTCGGTATTCTGGCTACCAATGGAACCGTTATTTCAAACTCTTATCCTATTGAGATAGACAAATTTTATCCGGAAGTAAAGGTATTCCAGGAAGCATGCCCCATGTGGGTGCCCTTGGTTGAGAATAATGAATATAGTGGCCCCGGGGCCGATTATTTTATTCAGAAGAACATTGATCACCTGTTGCAGCAATCAGGCAATATTGATACTATTTTACTGGCCTGTACACACTACCCTTTGCTGATGGATAAGATAAGAAAAGCTGTACCGGCCAATGTTACCATTTTATCGCAAGGGGAGATAGTTGCTGATAGCCTGGGCGTTTACCTGCAAAACCACCCTGAAATGGAAGAAAAATGCAGCAAAAATGGCCAGATCTCCTTTTTTACCACCGATTCGCCGGAAGATTTTGACAACCATGCGGCTATATTCTATGGAAAACCGGTTAAATCAAGGCATTTAAGCCTTTAATTGGATAAATTATCCATTATTCATTACAAAATTATCCTTGAAAACTATTACCTTTGCCGTCCTTTCACAAACAGCAGGGATGGTGCCTTGTTGAGTGTAACAAAAATGAATTCGGAAATTTAATTTGTAAAAGGAAAAAATTATAAACAATGCCAGGTAAAAAAAGAACGTATCAGCCGCACAAACGTCGCAGAAAATCTGTTCACGGATTTCGTCAGCGCATGCAAACAGCTAATGGCCGTAAGGTATTAGCCAGCCGCAGGAAAAAAGGACGTCACAGTCTTACAGTTTCCAGCGAACACGGTGATAAAAAATAAGATTACCTGATTTCCCGCACGGGAAGTCCGGTTCAGATAAAATTCAGTCCCCCGATTTATCGGGGGACATTTTTATTTGTGGCCGAAGCATTGCTAATCCCTAATTTTGAGTAATTGGAAACAACGCCACGACATACCTTTAAAAAAGGAGAAAAACTTAAAAGCCGCAAAGCCATAGAACAGCTGTTCAGGGAAGGGAAGTCTTTTTCTCAGTTTCCCTTCAGGGTATTGTGGAAGTTAGCCGGAACCTCAGCTGCACCTTTGCAAACCGGTTTTGCCGTAAGTAGTAAAAATTTCAAAAAAGCAGTTGACAGGAACCGCATCAAACGCCTGATGAGAGAGGCTTACCGCCTGCAGAAAAATGATCTTCAGGAAAATATAAAGCAGCAGCAAAAGCAACTGTCTGTATTTATTATTTATGTTGGAAACGAATTACCTGGATATGAACTGATCTTTGAAAAGACAACTCATGTACTGAACAGGCTCATCAAGATAAGCAATGAAAATACTGCGGCAAATAATTAGCTTCCCATTTATAGCTTTAATAAAGCTGTACCA
>JBJTMN010000541.1:0-2227 GCA_046070545.1 Ferruginibacter sp. | reverse complement strand
TTGCAAAAAATATTATTATTACAAGCTGGTAACAGAAAATGTACAGGTATTACCTCCTCCGGTAAGCGGGTAATTAAATGGCCCGGCCACGGTTGGTGTTCCCGTGCCTGTTAAAGTAACCTGCTTACCGGAGGAGGTAATACCTGTACATTTTCTGTTACCAGCTTGTGATAATAATATTTTTTGCAATTAATAAACATCAAAAGCAGCAAAGCAGACCCTATTACAATCTTAAATAGATTAACAATACCCAAACTGTTCTTTTGACAAAAAATGCAGAACTTTACGAATAGTGCCTTTTGAGAGATATGTAAAATAAACATTCAATGAACAAATTTCGTCCTCTATTGCTTATTGCACTTGCAGCTGCTCTTTTTTCATGCGAAAAGGAATATAGTAATGAAAACAGCGGAAATACCGGTAATGATCTAATTGTTGGAATAGATTGCCGTATCAACAAGATCGTTTACACAGATACATCAGGAACAGCCGCTGGTGGCACAGGAACAGGCCTGGGTTCTATTGAGGCAGCCATCAATAGCCTGGATGTAGTTACTAAAATAACAAAGTTCGATAGTTTATCAAATACGATTGAATTTATTAACGCTCCCATTTATTCAAACGATTCAGTTTTTATAAATGCTGATGAATATTTTGTTGTAGATGGGAATAAGCGCATCATTAAAATGCATGGCCTTGCCGATCCTACAGATCCTTTTTCTTTACAGTACGATGTGTTTTTTGCCTATAATACTGCAGGTTACCTGACCACAAAAACCTATTTTTTAAGTTCAAGTCCAACCATTCCTTTTTACAGGGTTGATTATACATATGGCGGAGGTGTTAATCTGACTCATATGGCAGCGGTTAATTTGCCGGGCGGCGACCTGGAAATGGATGCTGATATTACCTACTTCACCAACCTGGTACCCAGGCGATTTATGTATATTTTCCCGGATGAAAGGTTCTATCCGGAATTCAGCCAGTACCTTAATTTCGGAACAAAGAATTTCAATGCAGTAAAGAATATGAAGGTTAGAAATTATAACCCCGGGAATGTAGTACGGGATTCATTGGTTTCAACTTTCAGCAATTATATTATGAGCCGCGATGGGTATGTATTAAGTACCCAAATGGCCGGGGATGATCAGCCAAGCCTGCCGGCATTGGCGGGCAAGTTGAGCTTTAGTTATCATTGTAAATAAAATATTTAGCTTAATAAAAGAGGCTGCCTGTTCAGGCAGCCTCTTTTATTAATGATCCTTATGTTATTAAATCTTTCCAACCATATTAGCAGGTATTACCCATTCATCAAATTCTTTTGCTGTAACATAGCCCAGCTTAACAGCCATTTCTTTTAGTGTGGTTCCTTCTTTATGTGCTTTTTGTGCAATTTCAGCAGATTTGTAATATCCGATCTTTGTGTTTAAAGAAGTTACCAGCATCAGTGAATTGTCTAAATGCTTTTTAATGTTGGCTTTAATAGGTTCAATGCCAACCGCACATTTGTCATTAAATGAAACACAACCATCACCGATCAGCCTGGCGCTGTGCAGGAAATTGTAGATCATTACCGGCTTGAAAACATTCAGCTCAAAATGGCCGTTGCTGCCTCCAATACCAATGGTAACATCATTGCCCATTACCTGTGCAGCGATCATGGTTAAAGCCTCACATTGGGTTGGGTTAACCTTGCCCGGCATGATGGAAGAACCTGGTTCGTTATCCGGGATAAAGATTTCCCCAATACCACTTCTTGGTCCGGAAGATAACATACGGATATCGTTGGCTATCTTCATTAAACTTACTGCCACTGTTTTTAAAGCACCATGGGCTTCCACAATGGCATCATGTGCAGCCAGGGCTTCAAATTTATTTTCAGCAGTTTTAAATGGCAGTTTGGTTAGTTTAGCTATGTGTTTTGCCACGTTCACATCATATTTGGGAGGCGTGTTGATTCCTGTACCAACTGCCGTGCCACCCAGGGCCAGTTCGCTTAAATGTGCCAGTGTATTTTTAATGGCTCTTAACCCATGATCAAGTTGAGATACATAACCGCTGAATTCCTGTCCTACAGTTAAAGGTGTGGCATCCATAAAATGTGTGCGCCCGATCTTCACCACTTTCATGTAAGCCTTTGCTTTTTTATCCAGTGTGTTGCGCAGTTTGGTAATGCCGGGGATGGTTGTTTCCATCAGAATTTTGTAAGCCGCAATATGCATGGCAG
>JBJTMN010000540.1:0-3932 GCA_046070545.1 Ferruginibacter sp. | reverse complement strand
AATGCCAACAGCACCAAACATATTTTTAATGACGCAGTAAGCCTTTACTACCCTTACAACAGGCAGTTGCCAGCTGTTATAACCGATGGCTGCACCTTTATTCGCTTTTTCTAAAAGCGCATCCATGGCTGCATTATCAATATGATCCTTGTACAGTGTCTCAGGGTCACGCCATTCGGCCACAACTGATAGCTGCGGATCATATTCCAGGTCGGATGGCATTTGGGTAATAAAATTCTCTACACCAAAATCGTGCAGCCAGTTAACTACCCCCTGCGATGAAATAGAGGAAGGATATTTCCACACCTGCAAACCATTTGTACGGTATGCGTAAGAAGCCACTTCGGAACAAAACATTTCGGTGGTATCATGAAAGTTCATTTTAAAATCGTAAGGGATGTGGCGCTTCTGTGCTTCTTCAAACATTCTTTTTGCAGCTTTCTGAGGCAAGAGCGAATCAGCCAGCATTGCCGGAAGATCGGCCCTGGGCCGCATCACCATAAAACGTAGTTTCTTGTCACTTTCATATTGTGCCACCGATGCAATGGCTACCCCCTTTTCAATATGCGCTTCAATTAACGAAGGTTGTTTCGTTTTTTCATCAACATAGATCAAAGCAATATGTGAAAAATTTCCCGGGTAATCATTCCCCCTTGATATCAATGCCGATACTTCCGCCCCGCCGCGGGATACCAGCAGATCACCACTATGAACTTCAATACCAAAAATGGAAGCAGCGGGTGTTGATGACCTTTCATTATTGACCAGCATGGCTGCAGGGAATTTTAAATGATCGGCCTGCAACAACACTTCTTCCACAGCAGCACGCATACCATACAATAAAGCATATACAGAATTGCGGGCTGCCGGTTCATTCATATCCCATTGCTGAGATTGTTGTTTTACCAGGTTGCGCAGCCGGATATAATGACCGGTAAGCCAGGGTATCTCAGATTGCCTTACTGCCACCAGCGAAGCCAGTTTAAAAAAATTATTCTCTGTAATCATCCATGCCGTGTCTGTAGCTGCCGTATTATTAATCTGCAACATGATGAACTGTTTCACTGCATTATCTTTATAAATATTGATAGCACTGTCCAGTTTTGCAGTATCCATCTGCTTTGCCAGCCTGAACAATTCCTCCATCTCTTTCCACTGGGCATCACGGTTCCAGGCAAAAGGGCTTTTGCCGGTTTCCACTTTAAAATCTTTTTCTTTTGAATCGGGGATCAATAGCAGCAGGTACAGCAGGGCCAGTGCAGCAATACAATACAGTATCCTTTTGGTAAATCTTTTCATCTGGAATTTCTATTTGAACCCGGGTTCAACAAGCTCACCCTGAAAACTCTGTAATTTTTAAAGCGCATCTAACAGGCCAATAATTTTACCACAGGCCGCAGCAATTTCATCTTTACCAATCGTTAATGGTGGTACGATCCTTAAACAGTTGGCTGCAAAAAGGAACCAGTCAGTAAATACCCCTTCCAGTATCAGTGCATCAATGATCTGCTTATTCATTTCAAAACTTTCAAACTCCACCGCCATCATTAAACCACAGCTTCGCACAGTTTTTATTTTCGGATGTTTAAGTAAAGCAAGAAAAAGCGTTTCTTTTTCTTTCACCTCATCCACCAGTTTTTCATCCATCAATACTTTAAAAGCTGCCAGGCCTGCGGCACAGCTAATGGGGTGGCCACCAAATGTATTGATATGCCCCAGCACCGGGTTATGCGATAAGTAATCCATCATTTTTTTATCGGCAACAAAAGCGCCCAGCGGCATGCCACCACCCAATGCTTTGCCCAGCAATAAAATATCGGGCACCACATCAAACTGCTCAAAGGCCCACAGTGTTCAGTTGCGCCCAAAGCCACACTGAATTTCATCCAGCACAAGCAGTGTGCCTGTTTCATCACACTTATTTCTTACTGCTTTTAACCAGTCATGCTGCGGTACCAGTACACCGGCTTCTGACTGAACGGTCTCTGCAATTACACAGGCTGTACGTTCGGTAATATTATCCAGGTCTTCAAAACTATTATAGTTCATCTGCAGAATATCAGGCAGCAGCGGCCTGAAAGCCTGTTGCCAGTACTCGCTGCCCATCACACTTAATGCGCCCTGCGTGCTGCCATGGTAACTGTTCTTAAAAGAGATGATCTGCGTTCTGTTGGAATATCTTTTGGCCAGCTTCATGGCACCTTCTGTTGCCTCGCTGCCGCTGGCGGTAAAAAAAACGGAATTAAGTGAAGCCGGTAAATGTTCGGACAGCATTTTTGCATACTGCACCTGCGGGCTTTGTACCAGCTCACCATACACCATGATGTGCAGGTAATCGTCCAGCTGTTTTTTGATGGCTTCGATCACTTTGGGATGCCGGTGGCCCACATTGCATACGCTGATACCGCCGATGAGATCAATATATGCCTTACCATCAGCATCAAATAGTTTACTGCCTTCAGCCCGCACGATCTCCAGGGCCAGTGGCGCATCCGATGTTTGACCTACATGATCTAAAAAAAGCTGGCGGTTGGTCATAATTGTTTTATACCTGCAAAATAAAGGCTTCCGCAGGCAAATATCTTATTTTAATGGCTTTCAACTACCCCTCTGTCAATACTTCAACAGGATCAGTAGCAAATAATTAACTTTTATCAAAAAATAAAAGAGCAAATTATACGTAATTTGTAGCATTAACTACCAACCACATACCTAACAGATCCATTGATGAAGTTTTTTGTTACCCTGCTTTTTTGTTGCTGCTTAACAGGTCTTTTATCCGCACAGGATAACGGGCACCGGCCTAAGATCGGTCTCACGCTGAGTGGCGGTGGTGCAAAAGGCCTGGCGCATATCGGCATTTTAAAAGCCATTGACAGTGCAGGACTAAAAATTGATTATATAACCGGCACCAGTATGGGAGCCATTGTAGGTGGACTGTATGCATCGGGTTATAGTGGTAACGATATTGAGCGCTTAACCAGGGATATAGATTTTGATGTGCTGTTCTCCAACAATGTTCCGTTGAAATCCTTATCAATGGAAGAAAAGGACCAGTACAGCCGCTTTGCCATTGAACTTCCCTTCATCAACAATAAGATACGCCTTACCACCGGTGTAATTACCGGGCAGGAGCTGAATATGAAATTCTCAGAACTGTTCTTTCATGTACACAACGTTCGCAATTTCAATGAGCTCCCCATTCCGTTCAAATGCATGGCCACCGACCTGGAGACGGGCAACCTGGTGGTGATGGATACGGGTAACATCATTACCGCCCTTCGGGCTACCATGGCCATCCCTTCTGTTTTTTCGGCTGTTACCCGGGATAGTATGAAACTGGTGGATGGTGGCCTGGTAAGAAATTTTCCCGTGAAGAATGTAAAAGAAATGGGCGCCGATATTGTGATCGGCAGCAATGTTACCAACGGCCTTTCAAAAATTGATAAGATAAAAAACCCGGTGGATGTGCTGTTGCAGATGGCTTTCTTCCGGGAGGCGGGAGATTTTAAGGAAGAACTGCCACTGACCAATTTCTACATTCACATGCCCATGGAAGAATACAATACCGGCAGCTTTGGCAGTGGCAAAGAGATCTTTGATATCGGCGTAAAAAAAGGGCTGGAATTTTATCCTGTTTTTAAAAAACTGGCCGACAGCATCAATGCGCTGGGCCCGGCAACACAAAAAGATAATACCAATATTAACAACAGTTCGGTTTATATACACAACTATAAAGTAAAAGGCCTTCGAAAAACATCAGCGCCATTCTTTTTTCACCTGATGAATTTTGATGACAACAAAACATATACAGCAGCACAAATAAACAAGAGCATACGCCGGGCCATAGGTTCCCGTTATTACCGCATCATCAGCTATACACTGGAGCCCTTGTCGAAAGATACCGCCAACATTGTTTTTACAGCCGAAGA
>JBJTMN010000539.1:0-4625 GCA_046070545.1 Ferruginibacter sp. | reverse complement strand
CCACACTGGTTACTTCGGCATCGGGAGCTGGGTTGCAAAAGTCAATAGCATAAGGCACTCCGTCTCTTATTGCCAGTTCTACGGTATTGAAATCATAACCCAGGTAATGGCAGATACGCAAAACAATATCTTCCATTAATTTATACCTTTCGGGACTTGGTTTAAAATCGGCCACATACCGCAGGTGATGCGGGTTACGTGGTTCATAAGGCATGATGCGTACATATTTTCCGCCGATGCAATAGCAGCGGTAATATTCTTCAAACTTGATCTCTTCCTGAAGCATCATTACCAATTGCTCAGTTTCAGCATGTTTTTCAAAGAATTCTTCCATGCTGTTCAGCTGGTAAACGCTTTTCCAGCCACCGCCGGCAAATGGTTTCATGTAAGCAGGGAAACCGATATAGCTAAAGATCCCTTCCCAGTCGAGGGGATAAGCCAGGTTGCTGAAAGAAGCTTCACTGGTATCCGGTGGCAGGTCCCTGGAAGGAAGAATGACGGTTTTAGGAACCGGTACATCGATCTTGGTTGCCAGGCAATTATTAAAGAATTTTTCATCGGCACTCCACCAGAACGGGTTATTAATAACCGTGGTGCCGCAAAGTGCTGCATTTTTCAGAAAAGCACGGTAAAATGGAACATCCTGTGATATACGGTCGAAGATAACTGCATAACCGGATGGCTCGCCCTGCATTACTTTATCTATGCGTACGGCTTCAGCCATGATACCCGTTACATTTTTACTGTTTACCCTTTCAATAAAGGCTTCCGGAAAACTCCTTTCCTTACCGAATAATACGCCTATTTTCTTCATAATGCTGATTTTAATTGGTTTTATAATGCTGAAATACTATGCTCTTCAAATATATTTTGTAAGAACCAATAAAACAAATTATGTTTTATGTTGCTCTTAAATAATTATGGACTGCATTATTAAAGCCCAGCCCTTACCAGTTGAATATTATTATCAGGTAATTTCTTATTTTTGAGGATATGTCAGAATACAAGACAGCCAATATCTCAGTTGAAAATCATATTATCACTTCTGTGTTCCTCGACCGTGAAGTAATCATTGATTTTTATTTCCCCCCCCAATCAACAGACCCATCAAACCTCATCCTTTTATTGGTCAATGACGGGCAGGACCTGGTGACAATGAAGTTCGGGGATATACTGGATGAATTATACGAAACCAGCGCTATCAGCAATCTTTTTTGTGTAGGTATCCATTGTTCGGTTGATCGCAAAAATGAATATGGAACAGCAAAGTATCTGGATTATAAAGGACGTGGTGCAAAAGCTGCCTTATATAACCAGTTTATTCTGCAGGAACTGATGCCATTTATCCGGAAAAAATTATTTATTTACTCATTTAAGGAAAAATGTTTTGCCGGTTTTTCATTAGGAGGATTATGTGCACTGGATATAGTCTGGAATCATCCCGGGGAGTTCAATAAGGTAGGTGTTTTCAGCGGTTCTTTGTGGTGGCGTGATAAGGACCAGGATGATGCCGATTTTGATGAGAATGTTAACCGCATCATGCATCGCCAGGTCAAAGCAGAAAAAAATACCTACCCCTGGCTGAAATTTTTCTTTGAAGTGGGCACACTGGATGAAACGGCAGACCGTAACAATAACGGTATTATAGATTCAATAGATGACACCCTGGGCCTGATTGAAATATTAGTAGAAAAAGGGTATGATGAAGAAAAAGATATCAGGTTTGTACAACTAAAAGATGGAAGGCATGATGTACCTACCTGGGCCAAAGCATTTCCTGATTTTTTAAAATGGGGATGGGGTACCGAGTCCTGAGTCCTGAGTCCTGAGTAAGAAGTTGGGTGTATGAACCCCATGTTATGATCTGCTATAAAATAATTCAATAAAAAAATCCCGGTCAGCTGATCGGGACTTTTTTGTATGCATAGCCTGACGGCTGATGTTTATTATTTAAAGTTGAATCGTAAGCCAACCTGGCTAACCCACCTGTTTGCATAACCCGGTGTAGCAGAGTTATTGAAATTGTATGGGTTTACAATGGTTGGGTTAAAACGGTATTGCGGTGTCAGGTTGTTTGCTGCAACATAACCTGCAAAAGTGATCAGGCCAAACTGGTCGTTACCTGCAAAATATTGCTTGCCCCAATCCCTGTTGATCATGTTTCCAAAATTGTAAACATCCCAGGTAAACTGTAACTGGTAGGTTTGCTTACCAACTTTTAAGGTAAAGTCCTGGGCAATTTTAAGATCTAAATTATGAGTGAAAGGTAACCTGGCTCCGTTTCTATCGGCAAATTTACCCCTGTTCTTGCTTAAGTATTTATCTTTTTGAATATAAGCTTCCAAAGCATCTTTTTGCTGTTGTGGGGTATAAGTAACACCTGAAATGGTATTGCTTAAGAAAGTCTGAGCCTGCAGTTCAGCGGCTGTAGGAATATAGATCAGGTCATTACCACCGGCGGTTCCGTCATCACGTGTCATGCTGCCACCAGCATAGGTATAGCTTAAAGGAGATCCGCTTTGTCCGATATAAGTCAGAGAGATCGTAGTAGCAAGTTTCCCTTTCAGGTAGGTGAACTTTTTGCTGAGTGTGCTCAAAACGCGGTGTGACTGATCAAAATCAGATGTGCTGAGGCCCAGTGTGTTTCTGCCATTCACTGATTCTATAAAACGCCATTGGCTCAGGTTTACTGAACTGGTTCCCTCGTTTGTTACCAGTGAATTTCCGAATGCATACGAAGCGCTGAAATTGATACCTCTTGCACTTCTTTTGTCTATGCCCACATTAAAATTGTATGCAAATCCTTTCTTTTGGGTGGTATTATTTGCAACCAGTATGGCATTATCATAAGGGTTGGTTCCTGTACCATTATTGGTGATCGGAATAGTTGCAGTTGCTGTTCCGCTTACACCATAAACAGTACGAGGTCCTGCTCCCAGTGATACGCCAACGGGAGGAAGTATATTGATATTGGTATAATAAACCTCGTTGATGTTTTTGCTGGCCAGTACTTCAAAGGTACCTGTCCAACCGCTTCCAAAGCTCTTATCAAATCCTAAAGAAGCCCTGGCCAGTTTAGGCATTTTGAATTCTTTAGAGATCAGGTTAAGCGGGCCTTTGGTAAATCCTTGACCAACCTGTGAAGGAGTCCACACACTACCAACTATATCGGCAGGGTTCCACCTGAAACGAATGGTATTTAAAGCTGCAGTATTTGCTGTGTATCCTCCAACATAATAACCATTGTTATTGTAAGTTCCACCAGGCCATACCAGCGGCATACGTCCGGTAAATACGCCGAATCCTCCGCGAACAATAACACCCTGTTCAGGTATTTTGTACGTAAAACCGATCCTTGGAGAAAGTGAAATAGGGAATTTAGGTTTTTGGCCGGAACGTGCACCTTTCAGATCATAGTATTTTGCATATTGAACCAGGGCACTGTCATTCGTAAATGCATCGGTATATGGCTGTGTAGGGAAACTCCATTTATCAGCCCTGATACCCAGGTTCAATGTCAGGTTATTACCTATTTTAATTTCATCGGCTACAAAAAATGCCAGTTTCTGAGCTTCAAATTTTGCACCGGCTCCGGTAGCATCGTTTAAATTCTTATCCGTATTGGGGAAACCCAAAGTATAACTGGTAGGACTTACATTATTGGCCAGGAATTTCTGAACACCACTGGTGGTAACGTTGCCAACGGTGGTAGAAGCATAGTTGTAATTACCATACGTGTTCTGTATGAAAACGTTGAAAACTTTAAATCTTTCATAGTCAACACCCAATGTTACCGTATGATTTTTTATGTTGATCTTCAGGTTATCTACGATACTTAAGTTCTTTTGTGTAAGCAGGTTTTGTGTAGAACTGTTATCTCCGCCAAAATTGATGGTACCACTTCCGTCATTTAAACTTACACGTGGGAACGGATCTCCAACAATACTTCTGTCATCCAGTACATCAGAGTAGGTAGCCAGCAACCTGTTGTTGATATTCCTTCTTAAGGTGCTCTTTAACTCAAATGCAAATCCGGTTGTACGGCTGGGGAATTTAACACCTCCATTGCTGAAATTGATAGAGGTAGATGAACTTAAACTGGGCGTATTGGCAACTGCCTTATTATAACGTCCGCTTAAGGTAAGCCTGTGTTTGCTGTTAATGTTCCAGTCAATCTTTGCTACAACTCTGTCAACATCCAGTTTCCTGGTGGTTGTCTGCCAATCTCCCATTTCATAACCGTAGGTAGACTTAACAAATGATTTGATCGCTTCTACACCTGTTACGGTATTGGTGTTACCACGGTAGGTTGCAAAATCAAATAACTGTGGTGTTTCATCACGTTGTTGCTCAGCACTCAAAAAGTAGAATAATTTATTTTTGATGATCGGGCCACCTACATTGAAACCGTAGGTCCTGTTCTTAAATGCAGGGAAACGCTGTGCAGTATCTTTACGTTGCGCAGGATTTTTACCAGCTAATTTTTCATTACGTAAGAAATAGTAAACGCTACCGGTGATTTTATTGGTACCGCTTTTGGTTACTGCATTGATTCCACCACCTGTAAAATTACCAATAGCGGACAGACAGGTGCTGCTCCAATTTCAATTGATGCTATTGACCAG
>JBJTMN010000538.1:0-3539 GCA_046070545.1 Ferruginibacter sp. | reverse complement strand
GAAGCTACAACCATTACTGAATGGGTATTTGAGAAGATGGCTTCGCTGAAACGCAGTGATATTCTGAAAACTCCCGAAAAGCAGATAAGCCCGGCTGCAGATAAGCTGATACAGCAAACGCTGCAGGAATTACTTGCACATAAGCCGGTGCAATATGTATTGGGAGAAGCCTGGTTTTACCACATGAAATTTAAAGTAAATGCCCATGTGCTCATCCCCCGTCCCGAGACCGAGGAACTGGTGGAGCAACTGATAGCAGACCGAAAGTCGAAACTTACCGATCCGGCCATACTGGATATTGGGACCGGCAGTGGTTGTATTCCTGTTGCAATTAAGAAAAGTTTACCTGCATCAAAATTAACGGCGCTTGATGTAAGTAATGATGCCCTGGCCCTGGCAAAAGAAAATGCAGCTATGCACAATGCGCATATCAGCTTTATTGAATCCGATTTTTTAGATGAATCAACCTGGCAGGCTTTGCCGTTGTTTGATATCATCATCAGCAATCCACCTTATATACCTATACATGAAAAAGAAAAGCTGGCTAAAAACGTAACCGACTTTGAGCCTCACCTGGCACTTTTTGTACCGGATAAATCGCCTTTGGTTTTTTATGAAAAAATTGCAGCATTCGGAAAAAAACATTTATTACCCAACGGAAAAATGTACCTGGAAACACATGAGGATCTTGCCAATGAAACAGCGGCACTATTCAGGGATCATTATCAGACGGTAATGATAAAAAAAGATATGTACGGAAAAGAAAGAATGATGATTATTACTGCTTGATATTGGCCGCCAGCTTGGCCTTGGCCCTTTTGGCCGCTTCCATGATCTTAAAAGCCATGCCATAATAGGCAGAAGTATCCACGTTCATAACAACAGTAGGCGTATCAATAAAACGCTTGTCTTTTTCAATTTCTTTTTTGAGTAAAGAATCAATGTACGTCATATCTATCTGCTGCGTACCAATGAATACTTTCTGATCTTTTGTAACAGTTACAATAATATTCTGGCTTACTTTGGTATCACTTTTACCTTTAGGGTTAGATACCTTCACCACATTCGGGTTGGCCAAGGTAGAAACAAGCAAAAAGAACATCAATAAAATAAACAGCACATCATTCAGCGGACCAGCATCCACTTCATTGTGATTATCCCGTAAACGGCTTCTTAAACTCATCTTTTTGAATTATAAATTATGAATTATGAGCTATGAATGATGTGCAAGTTGTATTTACTTCAACTATTAATTCATCATTCCTAATTCATAATTATCTTGTAGGCTCCTGTAAAATATCAATGAAATCCGACTTGGCCGCTTCCATTTTATTTACCGTTTTGTTGATCTGTGTATCTAAATAGCTATATCCCAGGTAACTTAAGATACCAATGATCAAACCTGTTGCCGAAGTGATCATCTTCACATACATCGCATCCGCTATATCGGTTATGGAAGGGTTGGTTGCAGAAGCAAATTCCCTCAGCAGCATTACCAGCCCAATAATGGTACCCACAAAACCAAACAGCGGCGCAATACGTGCGATTACCGAAAGTACCGGCAGGTTTTTCTCCATGGTGTATATCTCTAACTTGCCCACATTATCCATGCTTTTTTCAATGGCATCAATGGGTTTACCAATGCGTTGTAATCCCTTGTCTATCATTTTTGCTACCGGGTTGGGTGTATTTTTTGCCAGGCTGCGAGCCGCAGTTACATTACCGTTAATAATATGATCCCGGATAATGTTCATGAAATTATCCTCGATCTTACTGGCTTTGCGAATGGCCATCAGGCGTTCAATAAAGAAGAAAATGGCCATAGCAAAAAACAGCGCCAGCGGTATCATCAGCACGCCGCCTTTTACCAATATGGAAAATAAAGATTCTTTACCTGCAGAAGCAGATGCTATTCCTGTACTATCAACCTGCAAAAAAATATTAAACATGTACACCGGGTTTTATTTGTAAAGTTAGCTGCTCATTAATTATGCCAAAAAATATTTCAATTTGCAATGAAACGAAACAATCCTTCAATTACTGCTTAATGAAATGTTAATCTTCCCTGTGAACATTATCAATTGAAAAAGCAGGCAGGCAAATACTCCAGTATTCACAGGCTTCTTCAAAGGGATTACTGTACCGGACCCGGCTTCCTTTTTTTATTAAAATACTTTGCCCGGCGCTTACTGTAATTTTTTCTCCGTCCACTTCAAACATTTTTTTGCCCCGGCTCACCAGGGTATATTCATCAAATTCCGGGTTTTGAAAAGGCTCACTCCAGCCAGCAGGTGCCAGCATATGTGCAATGCTAAGAGCAGTTTCGCCGGTAGAGGCTCCAATATGCTCTTCAATTAATTTACCATCGGGGGTTGGCACCACAAACGGATTATCCTGTTTAAAAAAAGGCATATAACAAGTTTTAAAAAACAAAAGTGCCGCAATTGCGGCACTTTGCATGATATAATTTTCAAAATTATTTTTTGCTTTCCAGTTGCTGCATGGCCATGATCTGTTTCATGGTTTTCTCCATACCATCGCTTCCACCGTCCAGGAAGATCACATTACCTTTTCCGTACTCGGCAAAATTCTTAATGGCTTCCACCCACATACTAAACAGGATCACATTGGTATCCAGGTTGGCCTGTTTCATTTCACTGGCAGCCTGGCTCATACCCTTGGCTACTTCCTCCCGGAACAAAGCAACACCTTGTCCGCGTAACTGTGCCGCCAGTCTTTCAGCTTCAGCAGCAATTTTAATGGCATTACCTTCAGCTTCGGCAGCTTTTGTTTTGGTTATCAGTAAAGCCTGGCCTTCGTTTTCGGCTGCAGCTTTTAAATTGTTACTGGCAACCACTTTACTCATACTTGTAATGATGGCTTCGTCAAAAGTGATGTCGTTGATCTGCAGATCCTGCAGGTGATAGCCCCATTCTTCCAATGCCATATCAACCTGTTCCTTTACATTTTCTACAATATCCCTGCGTACATTTAAAACCTCGGCCTGCCTTTTTGTGGCTACAAAGGCACGGATGCTTCCTTCAACGGTGCGTACGAGCGCCTGCATCAGGTCTTTATCACTGATGAATTTAAACGCTACTTTTTTGATCGTGTCTTCATTTTCATTCTGTACCGAATACAGCAGCATAGATTTAAAATAAACATTTGCCTGGTCAACCGTAACCGCCTGGAATTCGAGTTCAACCGACCGGTTTTGCACGCTTACTTTTTTAAATATCTGCTCCAGAAAGGGAATTTTAAAATTCAGCCCCGGGCGCAAAACCCGCCGGTACTTACCAAACATGGTTACCACGCCAATAAAACCCTGGTTAATGGTTACAAAGCAACCCAAAAATGCCAGTACCAGCAAAATGAGCCACCAATAATCTCTTAATAATTCCATAGTTGTAAAATTTGTATTGAAGATAGATATTTTTTTATGTACCCGGCGTAAAATCTTTGTGGGGCTGCGGTGGCGCCGCACACTTCTGCCGGGAACGCTTTTATCGGCATTTTCTGCCTGCATAATTACTTTACAA
>JBJTMN010000537.1:0-5391 GCA_046070545.1 Ferruginibacter sp. | reverse complement strand
GAATATCTCCGTTCCGATAGCAGCATATTTTGTATCTACATAACCCATGCCGATGGCTTTGCCCAGCGTAGGCGATTGGGTGCCGGATGTTACCTTGCCAATCACCAACCCTTCAAAATCCTTTATTTCATAATCATGGCGGGCAATCCCTTTTTCGATCATTTCAAAACCAACCAGCTTTTTGGTAACACCTTCGGCTTTTTGTTTTTCAAAATAGGCGCTGTTGGTTTTGAAATGATCGAAAAAGGGATTGCCCGCCACGATTATGAAATAAAGGATTTTGAAGGGTTGGTGATCGGCAAGGTAACATCCGGCACCCAATCGCCTACGCTGGGCAAAGCCATCGGCATGGGTTATGTAGATACAAAATATGCTGCTATCGGAACGGAGATATTCATCAGCATACGCAATACCTTGCTAAAAGCCGTGGTGGTTAAAATGCCATTTGTTTAATGCCTGCCTGCCGGTAGGCAGGGATAATTTAATAATGGATAATTTATTAGAATTATGCAGCTTTTATTTTCAGCAGGCCGCATTGTATTTAAAACATTATCCATTTTGTAATTCTCAATTCTCCATTAACTAACCATGCCTAAAATACACACCACTACATTTATTACAGCGCCCATTGAAAGGGTATTTGATCTGAGCCGCAGTATAAACCTGCACCAGATATCAACAGCATCTACCAACGAAAAAGCAATTGATGGAGTAATGAACGGCCTGATCAGCAAAGACGAAACGGTTACCTGGCAGGCAAAACATCTTTTTAAAACCAGGTTGTTTACCTCAAAGATCACCGCCATGGAAAGCCCGGTTTCCTTTACCGATGAAATGATCAAAGGCGATTTTAAAAGCTTTCACCACGAACATCATTTTAAAACGGCAGCAAACGGAACGATCGTCATTGACATCATTCATTTTGAAACACCCTATGGTTTTATAGGCAAACTCGTTAACAGCATTTTTCTTACAGCATACCTCGAAAAATTCCTGGTAAAAAGAAACGCAGTAATTAAAGAATATGCCGAAACGCAAAAGTGGAAAGCGATCTTATCCTGACAGAAAATAAATACTCCCGTATTCATGAGCTGCTCATCATCAGGGAACAAATTTTGAGTTTACAGTAGTACAAAAGCCTGATCAGGGCTCCCTCCCGAAATCGGGCTGTATTCGATTTCGGGGCTCCTTTTTTGTTACTTTTTTGGAGAAGCAAAAAAGTAAAAGAGAAAAAGAAAGAGTTTCTTAAAGAAAAGAATACATTCAAAACCTAATGTCAGGAATTAATTTTGAATTAATTTCGCCGCAATGCAAACAACCAAACCAGAATTATATACCGCCCTTTCTCCAGCCCTGTTAGACCTGTACCCGGTAGAAAAAAGCATCGTTGTAATTATCGATGTTTTACGGGCTACCTCTACGATTGCCACGGCTTTGCATAACGGCGCCAAAGCCATCATACCGGTTGACAGTGTTGCAGAATGCATCCGCATTGGCAAACAGATAGACAGTATTACAGCCGGTGAAAGAGATGGCCGCATTGCAGAAGGCCTCGAGTACGGCAACTCTCCGTTTGAATATCCAAAGGAATTTATTGAAGGAAAAACCCTGGTGCTTACCACCACCAACGGTACCAAGCTGCTGCATATGGCTCTTGCTGCCAATGCAAAAGATATCATCACCGGATCCTTCCCCAACCTGTCGGCAGTATGCGATTTTTTAGTGGCACAAAACCAACCGGTGATACTGGGTTGTGCCGCCTGGAAGAACCGGGTGAATATTGAAGACAGCTTATTTGCCGGAGCCGTGATCGATCGTATCGGCAAACATTTCTCCATTAACTGCGACTCATCGCAAATGGCCGCTACCATGTACAATGATGCAAAAGACGACCTGTATGAATTCATGAAAGCAAAGAACGCTTCGCACTACAACCGCCTTACCGGCTTTGGTTTGGAGAAAGATATACGCTATTGCCTTACGCCCGATGGCGCCAATGTGCTGGCTATTTACCAGGATGGTAAGCTTATCTCAAAATAAAACCAGCTGCCTTTTTCGTTTTTGCATTCATTTGAAATGTTTGCTGATCATCTTACTGTCTGTCTGAGCCTGTCGAAGACGGTTTAATATAATATAGTCCCTGTTTCTCACGATAGTTATCGGGATCAACCTGGCAGCTTTTCAAAAGGGTACGTACTCCTTTTTCAAATAATAAATAATTAACAGAAATTTCCTCTGAAACTTCCTGTAACGCTTCAGGGCTCAGTTATTTTTCGTTACTTTTGCAAATTGCCTTTTTCAGACTTACCAATCAGCAAAATCTGGAATACCAACCCGGCAATCTAACATAATACATGGCCTTACCGCACCTTATCAAATATGTTTACAATAACGGCTCGGATGAAGTGATCCGCCGCAGCAAAAAGATCCATGCAATGGGTTTTGTGGAACTGGTTGAACACGACCAGCTGATGGGCAGCGTTGTGTTCAGGGTAAAGGACGACAGCTACGCCACTTTTTACAAAGTGTATATTCAAAAATACACCGACGCCAAGACCATGACGGTGCGTTGCAGTTGCCCCTACAACCTGGGCGATATATGCCGCCACGAAGGCGCGGCCCTGATACGCCTGCAGGATATGGTGGATAAGAACATGTTGGGCAATACCAATATACAGTACAACCAGCGGCACACCGTTGCCAAGATGAAGCATATTGAACTGAAGATGATCAAGATGCTTTCATCAGCAGGTATTTATGCCGAAGCAGAGAACCTGTTGCGCAGTACCAAGGCCAATATTATCAAGGCTGCTGACGAACGGGTGGAAGCAGAACTGATCATTGACGGGGAAACTTTCCCGCTGGTGATACAGAAGAACGACGAACGTAATTTTGATACCTCCTGCAAGTGCGGTGAAACAGAACACCCGCTTTGCGAACATAAGACCTTATTGTTCTTACAGTTGCTGGATGCATATGGCGCCAATTATTTCGATAGTATCCGTAACTGGGATAAGGAAAAAAATAAACTGCTGCAGATATACGGTTACAGTTTAGAGGATGACCTTACCGGTAAATTTGAATTCAGTTATAAGGATGGAAAACCTTTTTTAAAAGTGCTGGATACTTCCATTAAAAGAGTGGCCCCCGGTGCGGCAACAGCCAGGCCCAGTGAAACCTTTATTGTGCCCGAAATGCCGACAGCAGAAGTAGTTACCGAAGAGCGCCCTTCAAAAAAACTGGGTGTTGTTTTTAATTTTAACGCAAGCACCTACCCGTATTTTGAAGTGGATGCCATACAGGGCGAAACAAACGAAGAGCAAAAGAAATACCTGGGCAAGGTAGAAAAACTGGACCTTACCAAATTTGTAAACACCGAGGTTTTTAGTGAAGAGGATAAGCAGCTGGTGCAGCAGGTACGCAAATTACAAACCGTTGAAATAAACAAATACCTCGACCGCAACTCGCCCTTCAGCGGCATCTGGGAAAACATCATTCATACCGATGGTGATGACCTGCCGGAGGAAACCAAGGCCCTGATAGCAGAGTACCTGCAACCTAAGCTTAAAAAGATATTTGAAGAGCAGGCCGATAATCATTTTATTTTTTACCTGCCCCAGGGTAAAAACTTTGTAACCACCAATCTGGTGGAGATAGAGTTAAGCAATCATTTTATTGCCCCGGTATTTAAAGTACAGGCCAGCGCCAGTCATTTCGAAATTGCCTGCACGGTAAAATTATCGGGCCGTGTAATTCCTTTTACCGATAATGAATGCAACAGCAGCCTGCTGTATATGAATGATCGGGTGCTGTACCTGTGGCAAAAAGCAGAGGACGTACTGCAGGCTGAAAAATTTCTGAAAGAAGGAAATATTCCGCTGAGCAAAGACAACTGGGCCGATAAAATGAAGAAGGTAATTCTGCCGCTTACCAAAGAATACAAGGTAGAGTTTGATAAAAGCCTGGTAAAGGAAATTAAAAGCGGCGAGCCAGAAGTAAAACTGCAGCTGCAGGAAAAAGGCGACTACCTGGTGTTTCAGCCGGTGTTTAGCTACAAGGGTTTTGAAACCAAGGCAGCCGACAAGGAAAACATCATCATCCCCGATGGCGATAAGATACTGATTATTGAACGTAACCTGGAAGCCGAAGAAAAATTTCTGAAAAAACTGGAAAGCCTGCACTCCATGTTTGTGCGGCCCGATGATCATAAGAACACCCTGGTATTAAGAGGTGCCGATGTACTGCGCAATAACTGGTTCTTTTTATTTGTGGATGCCATGAACGAAATGAAAGTGCCGGTATTTGGTTTTGAAGCACTGCGCAATTTCCGTTTTAATACCGCCAGGCCCAATACCCATATACATGTAAGCAGCGGCATGGACTGGTTTGATGCCAAAGTAGAAATTGAATTTGGTACACAACGTGTTGGCATAGATGAAATAAAAGCAGCACTGGTAAATAAACAGTCCTTTGTACAGCTGGGTGATGGTACCCTGGGCATATTGCCAGATGAGTGGCTGAAAAGATATTCCCTGTTATTTAAAGTGGGCGATGGCCGCAGCAACCAGCTACGCTTATCAAAATACCACATGAGTGTTATTGATGAGCTGTACGAGAACAGGGATGAAAAAGAACTGAGTTTTGAACTGGATGAAAAATACGAACGACTGAAGGAGTTCAAGAACATTCCGGAAACACCGGCGCCCAAACATTTACAGCCCATCCTGCGTCCCTATCAAACCTCGGGCTTTCAGTGGTTGAATTACCTGAACGATGTGGGTTGGGCGGTATACTGGCCGATGATATGGGTTTGGGTAAAACCATACAGGCATTAAGCATGCTGCATCACTACAAGGAAATTACAGGCGGGTTAAAGGCATTGGTGGTTTGCCCCACCACGCTTATCTATAACTGGCGCAACGAGGTACAGAAGTTTTCTCCCTCTTTATCTTTTCACATTCACCACGGCAGTATACGCACCCGCAATGCCGATGAGTTGAATACACACAATATCATCATTACCACTTATGGTACCCTGCGTAGCGATATACAGGTATTGCTGAAAATGAATTTTGATTATGTGATACTGGATGAAAGCCAGGCCATTAAAAACCCGGCATCCAAAGTTACCAAGGCAGCCAGTTTGCTCAATGCCAAGAACAGGCTATGCATGAGTGGTACACCTTTACAAAACAACACGTTCGACATATTTGCACAAATGAATTTCCTGAACCCCGGCCTGCTGGGTAATATGGAATTCTTCAGAAATGAATTTGCAACCCCCATTGATAAGTTTGGCGAGCAGGAACAAAAAGAGCATTTACGCAAACTGTTATTTCCTTTTATTTTGCGCCGCACCAAAGAACAGGTGGCCAAGGACCTGCCGGAAAA
>JBJTMN010000536.1:0-2421 GCA_046070545.1 Ferruginibacter sp. | reverse complement strand
AAAATACCTTCATAAAAAACCGCAAGGTCTGTTGTACCACCACCAATATCCACGATGGCAACACCCGCTTCCAGGTCCTGGTCGCACATTACTGCAGCTGCAGATGCCAGAGGTTGCAATACCAGGTCTTTTGTGATCAGTCCTGCCTTATCAACACTACGGTTAATATTACGGATCGCATTTTTATCACCGGTGATGATATGGAAATTTGCACCCACTTTTACACCACTGTAGCCAATAGGGTTTGGTATGTTCTGAAAATTATCTACGGTAAACTCCTGCGGAATCACATCAATGATCTGGTCTCCTGCAGGAATGTAGGTACGATACTGATCAGCGATCAGCCGGTCGATCTCTTCCTGCCTGATCTCTTCCTCAATACTCTGCCGCACAATATCACCACGGGTTTGCAAACTTTTTATATGATGACCGGCAATGCCAACATACACTTCACCTATCTCCAGGTTGGGATTGCTGTCGTAGCAGTTTTTCAAAGCCATTTCGATGGCTTTTATGGTTTGATCGATGTTTAACACCATACCGTGTTGTACACCATTACTGTTAGCACGGCCAAAGCCAAGTATTTCCAGCTTGCCGTACTCGTTTTTGCGTCCGGCTATGGCAGCAATTTTTGTTGTGCCTATGTCGAGACCTACGATGATGGGTTGTTCCTGATTCATATTTGTTTGTTTTGTGTTTGTGTTGTTTTATTTAATGAGTATTCTTAATAATCGTTCTTTTTGGGCATTACCTGTTTCGGTTGTTGTACTACCGGCTTCTTTACTTCCACCGGTTTCTGTACTGGTTTCAAAACCGGCTTTGCAACAGGTTTTGAGACTGGCTTCGCTACAGGTTTTGCAGGCACCGGTTTGAGTACATTGGTGACTGGTGCTGTTGCAGGCGGCATAACCGCATTGGCAGTTTCTGTAACGCCACTGCTGCTGCCCGGTTCAACATTTTCATCCCGTTGAATGGACTGCTGTATCATGCTGCTATCAACCGTATTCCGGTTATTATCCGGCTGAATCATCTGCAAAGAATCGTTTGCCTGCTGCTGCGTTCTGGCTGCAAGCAGTTGCATGATCTGCAGCGTGCGTAAAGAATCAGCCGTAATATCTTCTGCACCCTTTCTCTTTGCTACTACCTGGTTTTTGTACTGTACGTTTATCACACTATAATTATTCCACCCCGCCTTCACCATCACCTCTTTATAAAAAAGTTTCAGTTTTTGCAGTTTTGTTTCCACATCAGTTGCATCACCAAATACGATCAGTTGATTGCCAATTTTCGGTATCATCTCAAACATGCGCTGTGCCATTATATCCACCTGTTCCACCATCGCCATGCTGAATGAATCCTTTTGCAATGCCAGGCTGATCGTTCTTATATCTCCCAACAAACTGCTATCTGTCTTTGATAATACTCTTTTATCGGACGGAAAGCCTGTAAAGACTGGCAACCTGGCTGAAAATTTATCGCTCAGCGGAAGCATGGTCAGATCATTATCAATATAAAATGTAGTACCGGTTACAGAAAAAACCCGTGCAATGGGTTCCCGTTCCTGTACCACTACTTTTAATACTTCATTATTATCAAAGAACATTTCTGCAGATCGTATCCACACATTTTTTTCCAGTTCGGCCTCCAGTTTCTTTAAATTAAAAGACCCTGTTTCTTTACCAACCGGGTTGGTCGATTCGCTGACGGTTATGGAATTGAGTATATCTTTCTTATCTACAAAAAAATTATTACTTACTCCATGTATGCTGATCTCAACTGCTTTGCATGGATGTGTTCCCTTACTTCTGATACCCGAGGCCAGTAAAAAAATTGTAGCTCCGCCCAGCACAATCCAGAGGGTTGTCAGCATGATGTTTTTAAAACTATATCGTCTTTTAGTTTGCAAACTTGCTATTCAATATCTTTTTTATTGGTTCAACCAGTGTATCTATATCACCAGCACCGGCTGTAATTAATAATTCTGTTTTATTGTTTGCTATCCAGTCCAGCACAGACTCTTTATCCAACACCTGTTTGTTATCTGTTTTCATTTTATTTAAAACCATTTCACTGGTTACTCCCTCCATCGGCAACTCTCTTGCCGGGTAAATGGGCAACAGGATCACTTCATCAGCTCCGTCCAGCACTTCCGCAAATCCATCCGCCAGGTCCCTCGTCCGGCTAAAGAGATGGGGCTGAAATATCACGGTACATTTTTTCTGGCGAAACAATGATTTCGCTCCATTGATCAGGGCCCGGAGTTCTTCAGGATGGTGCGCATAATCATCAATGAATACAATCCGGTCATTTTTGACAATGTATTCAAACCGCCTTTTTACACCCCTGAAATGCTCTACCGCCGCTTTGATCTTTTCATCCCCGATTCCCAAAGAACTGGCCACTGCAATAGCTGCCACCGCA
>JBJTMN010000535.1:0-4096 GCA_046070545.1 Ferruginibacter sp. | reverse complement strand
AAAAAGATGAGTTTGTTTGTATTACCCGGTTTGTCATTATACCTGTAGTTAAAACAACTGGTAAAATAAAAGCGTTCACCTATATAATTTCCGGAAGACATAAATACCGGCAGGGTTGGGGTTACAAAAGGGATATAACTTTTTAATTTACCGTTTTCGATATACAGTATCTGCGTTACTTCGGTTACTCTAAAATTTGACCTGTTTTTTTCAGGTATGGCTCGTTTTACCAACACTTCATTTCCTGCTGAATCCATCATCAGATCTGCATGATCGCCATAAAAAGCCTTGTCTATTGAATCCAGCATGGTATAGGTAACTGAATTGGCGCTGCCGGTGCGGCTTTCTACAGGAAGGGAAGCTTTAATTTCTTTGTCAGCCAATCTTTTTAAAAGCTGATTATTTAGATCAGCATCACTGAAATCAATGGTATCGCTGCTGTAGGCAGCCCAGGTTATTTTGCTTTTATTTACGAATTGATCAAATTGAGTAGGAACTGCGTTGGTTTGGGCGCAGGCAATATTGCAGGATAATATAAATACAGCAATCAACTTCTTTGTCATGATGCTTATAGTTTGACTGCTTAAAGATATAAGGACCGATGTTAAGGAAAACCTATTTCAATTCCTCCCACATATGCTGCACCAGGCCATCAACCAAACCTATTTTGGGTACATACATTTCAGTGGCGCCGGCCCAGCGCATGGCATTGGTATAAATTTGTAAGGCGGGTACAATTACATCGGCACGGTCGGCACGCAGGCTGTACAACCGCATCCTGTCTTCCAGGCTAACACTGCTCAGTTCTTTATGATAGTCTTTCAGTAATTCAAGCGTGAGTGGTTTGCCTTCCTTGCGTTTGCTCATACTAAACACTTTATTGATATTGCCACCACTACCAATGGCCATTACTTCTTTCTGTCCTTTGGTAACGGTTTTGGTGATCTCCTTCATTAATTCCCATGTTTTATCATGAACCATGCCTTTTAATAACCTGATGGTGCCAATATTGAAAGATTCCTTATAGTTAAGTACCCCGTTACTGAAAAAAGACAGTTCAGTACTGCCACCACCCACATCAATGTACATGTAACTGTGGTCTTTGTCGAGGGTTTCGGCAATATGATTTTCAAAGACAAGGCCTGCTTCCATATCGCCGCTGATCACTTCAATGGCAATGTCAGTCTCCAGTTTCACCTTCCGTATGATGTCATCGCTGTTTGTTGCGTCACGCATGGCACTGGTAGCGCAGGCTTTCACATGTTTAACCTCGTAGGCATTCATCAGGTGTTTAAATGCCTTCATGGTTTGAATAAGCATGCCTGTTTTTTGTTTGGAGATAAGACCATGCTCAAATACTTCAAAACCCAGGCGCAGCGGCACCCGTATTAAATTAAGTTTGTTAAAGAGGGGATTATTCTTTGAGTCGGTTGTTACTTCTGTAATCAACAGCCTGGCTGCATTACTTCCTATATCAATAGCTGCTAGTTTCAATGTAGTAAATCCGTTAATTGGTTTATTGGTTAATCCGCTGCCCTTTTTACCTGTTCCTTTAAATAATTCAAACGAAATTACGTATTAACGTTTAAACAGATTAACTAATTAACGGATTAACGTCTATATAGATTTGCGATACAGATAATTATACGTCTCTACCTGGCTGCGGATCTTTTTGGTGTTGCGAGGGTTCACATACTGGTTGCTGAGTTCATTATCCAATATCCTGGCTTTGATATTGTCCTTGAGTTGTATCTGGATGATGTCTTTGATCTCCTGCTGAATATTTTTTTCAAAGATGGGGCATGCCACTTCCACCCGGTGATCGATATTACGAACCATCCAATCGGCCGAAGAAATAAAGGTTTTTTCTTTTCCCCCGTTATGAAAGATCATTACACGCGAATGTTCCAGGTATTCATCAACAATGCTGATGGCCTGCACCGGGTGTTTGAATTTCTTGTTCTCGGTAAGGAAGCAAAAGATACCCCGGATGATCATTTTAACTTCTACACCGGCTTTGGCAGCTTCGTATAATTTGTCAATGAGAATTTCATCACTCAGAGAATTCAGCTTCAGGGTAATGGCTGCAGGTTTTTTTAGCCTGGCTATTTTTATTTCCCTGTTTACCAGTTGTATCAGTTGTCTTCTCATGCCAACAGGACTTACTATTAAAGTCTTGCAGCTTTTGAGTAAAGCGATCCTTGTTTTTGGTTGTTCCAGGTAATTGAATATGCGGTTTACATCGGCCATGATATTGCGGTCGGATGTAAGCAGGCAGGCATCACTGTAAACCTTTGCTGTCTTTTCGTTCAGGTTTCCGGTGCTTACAAAACCATAATGTATGGTGCGGTTGTTCACCCGCTTTTTTATCAGACATATCTTGGCATGTACTTTTGTATTGGGTACACCCAGTAATACTTTAACGCCATTCTCTTCCAGTTCATTCTTCCATTCCAGGTTGGCTTCCTCATCAAACCTTGCACGCAGTTCAAGCACCACGTTTACCTGTTTGCCGTTGCGTACGGCATTGGTAAGTGCGTTAATGATCTTAGACCTGTCGGCCAGGCGATAGCAGGTAATTTTAATACTGATCACTTCGGGGTCGATGGCTGCTTCCCGTAACAGGTCAATGATAATGTCGAAGGAGTGGTAGGGAAAATTCAGCAGTACATCTTTTTGCAGAACAATATTGGTTACACTGGTCACATTTTTTAATACCGGGTGTATGAATGGTTTTTTCCGCTGGCTTTTTTTATCAAAGACAGATTCAGGAAAATTCATGAAGTCAACAAAATTATGGATGCGTCCACCGGGTATCAGGTTATCTTTCTGCAACAGGCCAAGGCGCCGTACCAGGTAGGTGAGTAGCGAAGGGTCAATGGCCTTATCGAAAACAAAACGTACCGGTTTACCTTTCTTCCGGTTCTTGAGCCCTTTTTCAATTTTTTGGATCAATGATGTTGATATGTCATTGTCCAGGTCGATCTCTGCGTCGCGGGTTACTTTTATGATATGTGCAGAAAACGTATCGTATCCGAAAAATGAAAAAATATTGGGCAGGCAAAAACGGATAATATCCTCCAGCAAAATGATCTGTTTATCGGCATTTTTAGACGGCAGGATAATAAACCGGGGCAACCTGCGGGTAGGTACCGACAGTAATGCATATTTCTGCGGAATGGATCTGTCTTTTTTTGAAAGCTTGCAGGCCAGGTATATGGAGCGGTCGTTCAGTACCGGGAAGTCCTGTATACTTTCGATCATCAGCGGAATTACATTGCTGCGTATCTCTTCATTAAAATAATCCAGAATGAATGCCTGCTGTGCTTTATTTAACTGTGTTTCATTAACCAGGTAGATCCTTTCTTTCTTCAGTTCCCGTAAGATCTCGTTCCAGATGCGCTCAAACTCTTTTTGCTGCCCGATCACTATTTCCTGTATCTCTTCAATAATGGCAGCCGGGTTTATCTCCAGGTGCATTTTTGATTTTTTGCCAAATTCTATCATGCGTTTAAGAGCGGCCACCCGTACCCGGAAAAACTCATCGAGGTTATTTGAAAATATGCCCAGGAAACGGATGCGTTCCCGTAAAGGAACGGTTTCATCTGCAGCTTCCTGCAGCACCCGGTCGTTGAATGATAACCAGCTGATATCCCTGAAAATGATCTTTCTTTTTTGCAAGCAGATTGAATTTAAAAAAATGAGTGAGGCGAATTTAAGGGCTTGCTTTTAAAATCCATATTAAGTTTTTGTAAAGAAGCAGATGTTATTGATTACCGCCTTTCATTTTTTCGATGATGCCCGTGGTGGAAAATCCTTCCAGGATGGGTACGATCTTTACTTCGCCGCCATGAGCAATTACTTCTTTTGCTCCGGCGATCTGTTCAACCGTGTAATCACCACCTTTAACCAGTACATCCGGTAAAACAGCAGTAATTACATTCAGTGGTGTATCTTCTTCAAACAACACAACAGCATCTACCATCACCAGTGATGCCATCAGCAGCATACGTGAATTTTCGCTGTTAACAGGGCGGCTTTCACCCTTTAGCCTTTTTACAGACGCATCCGAATTGATAGCTACAATTAAGATATT
>JBJTMN010000534.1:0-3673 GCA_046070545.1 Ferruginibacter sp. | reverse complement strand
CAGTTTGAATCGTACGGTGGTATCTTCAGCAATGGAATGGCAAAGGTTACTGTAAATGGAAACAAGGGTTATATTGACAAGACCGGTAAACTGGTAATTGCTGCAAAATATAACCTGGCAGAGGATTTCGGTGAAGACCTGGCCATGGTATACCGCGACAGAAAGTATGGATTTGTAGATAAGACCGGTTTCGAAGTGATACCTATGCAATACGAACAATGTTATTCCTTTAAAAACGGGTTGGCTGTTGTTTATGTTAAAAACAAAGCCTGTTATATTGATAAGAAAGGCATACAGTATTGGGAAGAATAATATGCAGCAGTTTTATTTTTCATTACGAAGTGCAGCCCATGTCCAGATTGCACCTGCAAGATCAACGACTCCGAAAATGATCAATACTGGCGAAACATAGTGTTGCAAAACGAATACACAAAAAGCAATAAACACAAAACACCTGATGGTTACTGTATGTATAAAGAAAGGCTTCAGATTTCCAGCCCCGGCCCGGTGATAATAATATCCTATTGCAAAAGCCAGAACTCCAACAACCCTGATCCATACCTCATTGGTTTCAGGAATCTGTAAAGTACTCAACAAAAAGTTGGGGGCGATCATTAACGTGAGCGCAACAACATACAAATAGAATCCAAAATAGCAGACAGACCTGGCTGAAGCAGTCATAATATTTGATTTAGCATCATGAATAAAATTCTGAACCAGCTTAAAAATATAGTTTAATTATTTATTCTCATAATTACTCGTCAGATTTATTTAAAACAGTACGCGTAGGGAATGGAATATTAATGCCTTCCTTATTGAACCTCACCAGCAGTTTTTTTATGAAATCGCTTTTTACAACAAATTGATCAGAAAATTCGTTCACCCGCAAAACCGCTTTCATCTTGATACTGCTTTCGCCAAAAGATGAAAAACGGATGACCGGTTCAAAATCCTTAACCCCAAATTCAGATTCCTGTAATGTTTCACGAATTACTTCTTTGGTGATCTTTTCAACATGATCCAGGTCGCTGTTATAACCAACACCCACTTCAACGACAAAAGATATCTCTGTTTGAGGCAGGTGATAATTGGTAACGATCATATCGGCCAGTTTGGAATTAGGTATGATGATCATATGGTCGGACATCGCCCTGATGGTAGTACTTCGCCAGGTAATGTCTTCAATAAACCCATCTTCGCCTGAAGCGAGTTTTACAAAATTGCCCCGGTTGAAATTGCCCGATGAAATAAGCTGCAGTCCTGCAAACAAATTGGAAAGCGTAGGTTGCAATGCCAGTGCCACCGCCAGACCGCCCACACCCAGGGCTGTAAGCACAGGCGTGATGGAAATGCCCTGTGATTGCAAAATGATAAGCAATCCCAGGCAATAAATGATGATGATCACAATGTTGCTGACAATGGAAGAAGAATGAACCACTGCATCGGTGCCTGCCGCCTTGATCTTTATCATACCCGAGACAACCCGTGCAATGATCATGGTACCTGAGAAAATATAAAATATCATCAGGCCGTTTTCTACCCAGTAATAAAAATGACTTTCCAGGTCAAGCTGCTTTAATCCCAGGTAAACTCCCAAAGCAAGAAACCAGGGTATTACCCATTTGCGGATCGTTTGTATAATCAGGTCATCCGATTTGATGGATGTTTTTGCTGCCAGCCTGGCAATCATTGGCATGATGATCTTATGCAGGAAAAGGCCGATCAGAAAGCCCGATACAATATAAGCTGATAAAAGCAGTATATCCTGTTGCGTCATTTCTATTGTGTTTTACTATTGCTGCAGCAAAATTACCGCATCTCCCTTTCATTTGATGTTTAAATTATTTATAAAACAATGGCTCCTAATATCAGCTGCTGCATGTAAAATGTTTATTTTAGATATTCTAAACCCAGACTATGCTTATCAAAAAACTTGTACTAGCTTTTTTAATTCTATGCAGCTGCCTGCAGACAGCCACTTCACAAAATATTCCAACACCCAAAGAACATTTTGGATTTACTATTGGCGATAACTACCAATTGGCCACTTTTACCCAAACCGAAGCTTATTTTAAAAAACTGGCGCAGGTTTCGGACAGGGCCAGATATACTGTTATAGGCAAAACCGAAGAGGGCAGAGACCAGTTCATGATGATCGTATCATCGCCCGGCAACCTGAAAAAACTGGAGGAATACAAACGTATTTCACAGCAAATGGGCAATGCTGATATCGGCATGGAAGAAGCAAAGATCTTTGCCAAGACCGGTAAAGCGGTTGTATGGATCGATGGAGGCTTACATGCCACCGAAACATCCGGCATTCACCAGCTTATTGAAACAGCCTACCAGCTGTTGAGCAGAACCGATGGGGAAACCATGCGGATACTCGATGATGTTATCATTTTAATGACCCATGCAAATCCCGATGGACAGGAGCTGGTGAGCAACTGGTATATGCGCGAACCCAAGCCTGAAAAAAGAAGCCTGGCAAATTTGCCCAGGCTATATGAAAAATATGCAGGGCATGATAATAACCGTGATTTTTACATGCTTAATTTAAAGGAATCGCAGAATATTGCCCGGCAGTTATTTGTGGAATGGCTTCCGCAGATCATGTACAACCATCACCAGTCGGGGCCTGCAGGTTCAGTTGTTGCAGGGCCACCGTATCGTGATCCATTCAATTATGTGTTTGACCCATTGATCGTAACCGGCCTGGATGCCATTGGTGCGGCCATGCAAAACCGCTTAAATGAAGAAAATAAACCTGGTTTTACCAGCAAGGCTGGTTCGGTTTTTTCAACCTGGTATAACGGAGGCTTACGCACCACCACTTATTTTCATAACATGATCGGTTTGCTAACCGAGATCGTGGGCAGTCCCAATCCATCCAGCATTCCGCTGGTAACAAACCGGCTTATTCCCAATGCGGCTACGCCCAACCCGATAGTGCCTCAGCCCTGGTTGTTTCGCCAAACCATTGATTATTCAGTTTCATTGAACTATGCAGTTTTGAACTATGCATCCCGGTACAAGGATGAATTATTGATGAATATTTACCGGATGGGCCGTAATGCAATTGATAAGGGGAATAAGGATACCTGGTCATTATCACCATCCAAGATCGCTGCAATAGATAAACTACAGCAGGATTCCTTAAAACGGGTGAAAACCTCAAATGAAGCCGGAAGAACATCAGCCACTCCGGCTGTGCCGCTTAAATTCTATGATAGTGTAATGAAGAACATTGCCTATAAAGATCCCCGTGCTTATATCATTCCATCCGATCAGCCTGACATGGCAACTGCAGTTGAATTTTTAAATGCATTGATAAGAACGGGCGTAGTGGTACAAAAAGCAACTACTGATTTTACCGTGACTGGAAAAAAATATCCTGCCAATTCATACATCATCAAAACAAACCAGGCCTTCAGGCCGCATATACTCGATATGTTTGAGCCGCAGGATCACCCCAACGATTTTCAATATCCCGGCGGTCCGCCTGTTCCCCCGTATGATGCAGCCGGCTGGACTTTGGCCTACCAGATGGGCGTTCAGTTCGACCGTATCATGGACGGCTTTGAAGGCCCGTTCATAAACAATCCATTGGGGGAATTGATAAAATTACCGTCAACAACCGTTAAAAATGCTTCAGCCGGGTATGTACTCGATG
>JBJTMN010000533.1:0-7270 GCA_046070545.1 Ferruginibacter sp. | reverse complement strand
TTACCTGACCCGGTTTCAAAAGTAACCTGGGACAACTACGCCATGATGAGCCCTGCAATGGCCAAATCATTGTTAGGGTTGGATGTAATGAACCAGGAAGGCGGCAAGCAGAGTGATTATGAGGTTCATCCCGAAAAACCGGTTGTAAAAATAACTGTAGGCAAAAATTCAGTGGAGTTACCGGTGATCGTACTTCCGGGTATGAATGCTTCAACCATAGCCCTGGCTGTTGGTTACGGCAGAGAAAGTGCAAATAAAGAAGCAACAGCTGCCAACATCGGAAGATCAGCTCATGGTGCCGGTAAAAATGTATATCCATTGGTTACTTTCAACGGAACCAATTCATATAGTTCAGTAGCAACTGTTGAAAAAACAGGAACAACCTATCCATTGGCACAAACACAGGTGCATGGCTTTACAGAAAGCCGCCCGGTTATCTATGAAACCAATCTGGCATCATATACCGCAAAGCCTGAAGCTCTTTTGGAAGAGGTTAAGGCCGAATTGCTGAATATAACTGCAAATGGAAGCAAGGACTTTGTGAAAGATGCAACCATTTATCCGGATTTTGAAAAACCGGGTATTAAATGGGGAATGAGCATTGACCTGAATACCTGTACCGGTTGCAGCGCCTGCGTGGTGGCCTGTACAGCTGAAAATAATGTGAGTGTGGTGGGTAAGATGCAGGTACAGCGTGCACATGAAATGCACTGGCTGCGTATCGACCGCTATTTCACTTTCAACAGCAACAACCACGAAGATGTGGATGTGGTTTTTCAACCGATGCTATGCCAGCATTGCGATAACGCACCTTGTGAAAACGTTTGCCCGGTAGCTGCAACAAACCACAGCAGCGAAGGCTTAAACCAGATGACCTATAACCGTTGTATCGGTACAAGATATTGTGCCAACAACTGTCCTTATAAAGTACGTCGCTTTAACTGGCTGGATTATACAGGAGCAGACAGCTTCCCGGATAACCAGAACCCGATGATCGGCAAATACATGGACGAGAGTGTTATGCAGATGAACGATGACCTGACAAGAATGGTACTGAACCCGGATGTTACCGTTCGTTCAAGAGGTGTTATCGAAAAATGCTCTTTCTGTGTACAACGTTTACAGGAAACCAAACTGGAAGCTAAAAAACAACAGGACCCAACCATGGTTCGCAATGTGAAAACAGCCTGTATGCAGGCCTGTCCTACACATGCTATCAGCTTTGGTAATGTGAATGATAAAGAAAGTGACGTTTATAAGATCAGGAATGTGGATCAGAAACACCGTGCATTCTATGTGATGGAGCAGCTACACGTTTTACCGAATGTAAGCTACCTGGCAAAGGTTAGAAATACAGAAAGGGAAATTGGTCCTGTAGAAGAAAAAGCTGCAGAAGGAAAAGAAAAGAAAGAAGAAAAAGCACACGCATAAGTAAGAGTATAATTTTTTGGATATAAACCAAGTAAAAAATAAAAAGTAAAGATTAAAAACAGAACCAGTTTCATTTTTTGATTTTTGACTTTTGACTTTAAACAATATGTCATTACTGAAATACGAATCGCAACTAAGGGAACCGCTGGTAGATGGTAATAAAGATTACCACCAGGTAACGGAAGACATCATTCGTCCCATTGAGATGAAACCGAGCCGTCTCTGGTATATTGGATTTTATATCAGCGTAGCCCTGTTATTATTTGGGGTGTACAGTGTTTATCGTGAGGTTACCTATGGTATCGGCCAGTGGAACGTGAACAAGACCATCGGCTGGGGCTGGGATATCACCAACTTCGTATGGTGGGTAGGTATTGGTCACGCCGGAACGCTGATCTCTGCGATCTTATTACTTTTCCGCCAGGGCTGGAGAACAGGTGTAAACCGTGCAGCAGAAGCGATGACGATCTTTGCGGTAATGTGTGCGGGCCAGTTCCCGATCTGGCATATGGGTCGTGTATGGATGGCCTTCTTTGTGTTACCTTATCCAAATACCCGTGGTCCTTTATGGGTTAACTTTAACTCACCACTGCTTTGGGACGTGTTTGCGATATCAACTTATTTCACTGTTTCTTTATTATTCTGGTATTCGGGTTTATTGCCTGACCTGGCAACTGTAAGAGACCGTGCAAAGACCAAATTCCGCAAAATGTTCTATGGTATTGCGTCTTTTGGCTGGAGCGGAAGCACCAAGCACTGGCAACGTCATGAATCTTTATCGCTGGTACTGGCCGGTTTAAGTACACCGCTTGTATTATCAGTACATACCATCGTATCTTTTGACTTTGCCACCTCTATCGTTCCGGGCTGGCATACCACCATCTTCCCTCCTTACTTTGTGGCAGGTGCTATCTTCTCAGGTTTTGCCATGGTGCAAACTCTCATGATCGTGGTGCGTAAGGTGTTAAACCTGCAGGACTATATTACCCTTGGCCATATTGAAGCCATGAATAAAGTAATTGTATTAACGGGCAGTATTGTGGGTTGTGCATATTTAACCGAGTTATTCATTGCCTGGTATGGTCAAAATCAATACGAGTGGTTTGCCTTTAAAGAAAACCGTGCAAACCTGTTCAGTCCTTATGGCTGGAGTTACTGGCTGATGATGTTCTGTAACGTGGTTTCGCCACAGTTGTTCTGGAGCCGTAAATTAAGAAGGAATATTACCGTTACATTCTTCATGAGTATCATAGTGAATATTGGTATGTGGTTCGAGCGTTTTGTGATCATTGTTACTTCAGTGTACAGGGATTACCTGCCTTCATCATGGAGTACTTATTATAGTCCGTCAATCTGGGAGATCGGTTTTTACCTGGGTACATTCGGATTGTTCTTCACCTGCTTCTTCCTGTTTGCAAAATACTTCCCGGTTATTGCGGTAGCCGAGATCAAGTCTATTTTAAAGACCAGCGGAGAGAACTATAAAGTGAAGATGACAGATATTGAAAAAGCAGATGCCGAGAAGTTTTATTTAGAAGAAGTAGAACACGCTCACTAGAATTTTGAATTTTAAATTTTGAATTTAATATTATGGCTGGAGGAATTAAAAAATTTGTAGTAGGATCCTTTGATGATGAAAAGGTATTGTTTCCTGCGGTGAAGAACGTTCGCAAGGCAGGTTACAAAATACACGACGTGTACACCCCTTTTCCGGTGCATGGTTTAGACCACGCAATGGGCATACGTGAAACCAGCCTGCATACAGCGGGATTCATTTACGCTATTACCGGTACTACTACCGCACTTACATTCATTAGCTGGGTATTCACTAAAGACTGGCCTTTAAATATTGGTAGTAAGCCACATTTTGCGCTGCCCGCCTGGATACCTATTACTTTTGAATTGACAGTATTGTTCTCGGCAGTGGGTATGGTGCTTACATTTTGTTACCTGTGTAACCTGGCGCCATTTGTAAAAAAACACCATTTTCACCCAAGGGCTACCGATGACCTGTTTGTTATGGCTATTGAATGTACCGATAAAACCAATGATGCAGAAGTGCAGGCGTTCTTGCAAAATGCAGGAGCCCAGGAAGTAAATGTACAGGTGGCAGAAACAGGATGGTGGATAGGCAGGTATCATAAAGAGCAGAAACTTTATAAAGAAGAGAAAGGATATTAATAGCATACAATGAGAATAGAAAATAATTTTCTCATTACAATAAAAAGAAGATCATACGAATGAAAAAAAACGTAATTATAGCAACCCTCATCTTATCAACAGCAACTGTTTTTATCAGTTGTAAAGATAAAAGTGAACCAGGCAGAATTTACATGCCGGATATGGCTTACAGCCGGGCTTACGAAAGTTATGCGCTGCGTGACTCTAACGTTTTTACAATGGATCCAAACGATGCTGGGCATAAGATTTTCTTTAATAACCTGCCCCCGGCCGGTACATTAAAGAGAGGCGAGTTGTATCCTTTTAATGTTCCAAACGACAGCAACGGGTTGCTTAACTTAAGTAACCAGGTTAAAAATCCGTTAGGACCATTAACCGGTAAGGACCTGGAAGAAGCAGGAAGGTTATTTAATATCAATTGTGCAGTTTGTCATGGAGCCAAGGCCGAAGCAAACGGTCCCCTGGCACCCAAAATCGGTGGCGTAAAGAGTATCATGGCTGCGGTTATGGGTAGCCCCGGAACTGCTCCGTTCAGCGATGGCAGAATATTTTTTGTAATGGAATACGGACAAAATAATATGGGTAGCTATGCTTCACAATTAAGCAGGGAGCAGCGCTGGAGAATTATACAATATATCAGGACATTGGCGCCCAAAAGCACCGGAACAGAAACCGCAGCAACAACAACAGCGGCTCCGGCAGCTAAGGCAGACAGTGCATCAGTAAAAAAATAAAAGCATTAACACAAAATAAAGATTAGATGGATCATCAATTTCAATTACCCGGTAGTTATAAAAAGTGGACATATGGCCTGATCGGTGCCGGTGTATTAGCATTGTTGTACGGGTTTATCATGTTCAACCCTTTTGCGCATGCTGCCCATGGCGAACATACAGACAGTACCCGTTTCTGGGCTGTGCTTTTACAAAACAGTGTATTCTTTTTACTGGTAGTAAATGCAGCCATGTTCTTTATTTGTGTTACTACTATGGCTATGGGTGGATGGGTGATTGCTTTCAGGCGTGTGTCTGAAGCTATTTCCAGTGTTGTACCTATTTTAGGAATTATAACCTTTATCATTTTAATGGCCATTGTTTTTGGCGGCCGTACAGATATTTATCACTGGCTGGATAAAGATGCGGTTGCAAAAGATGAAGTATTAAAAGGAAAGAGCGGATTTTTAAGTGTTCCTTTCTTCACTATTTGGTCTGCTGTAACTATTTTTCTTTGGTGGTTCCTGGGTAAAAAAATGCGCAGTCTCAGTCTTGAAAGCGACAAGAACGGGCAAATGGATTACGAAACCGGAAAAAAGTGGATATGGAGCAACACTGTTTGGGCGTCTTTATATACGATTGTATTTACATTAACTGTAGCATCAACCATTCCCTGGTTGTGGTTAATGAGTATTGATGCACATTGGTACAGCACCATGTACAGCTGGTATACTTTTGCCAGTACATTTGTTTCCGGTGTATCATTGATCGCAATATTTGTTATCTATTTAAAGAACCGTGGTCAACTTGAATATGTAACTGAAGAACATTTACATGACCTCGGAAAGTTCATGTTTGCGTTTTCTGTTTTCTGGACATATCTGTGGTTCTCCCAGTATATGCTGATCTGGTACAGTAACCAGCCAGAAGAAACAAAATACTTTGTTGAGCGAATAGGCACTGCAACAAAGGCCGGCCCTTATAAAGCTATTTTCTTCCTGAACCTGATCATTAATTTCCTTTGCCCGTTACTGATCCTGATGAAGAAAGGGTCAAAAAGGAACTGGACCCTGATGACCTTTATGGCGGTCCTTATCATCTTCGGTCACTGGGTAGATTTCTTCCAGATGGTAATGCCCGGCACAGTACACGAACATTATGGCATGGGTATTTTTGAATTTGGAACGGCTTGCTTATTCATAGGTCTGATCATGTGGGGAACCGGAAACTATTTAAGTAAACATTCATTGCTGGCAAAAAATCATCCTTTCCTGAAAGAGAGTATGATTCATCACACATGATAAAAATAGCTGCTTTTGATACAAAAGTGGCCGGATATACAAGTAAGATTTAAACAAGAAACCAGAATAACATTTACAGAAAATAACTTTGAATCATGAAGGAGTTTTTATTTACAGCTTTAGGAGTACTGATCTTTGTAGTCATCTTTCAGATTGCAAAGGCCAGTGAGTACGTAAGCGTTTTAAAAGGCGAGGATAAAACCCGGAAACAAAACAATAAGATCAACGCATTTATGTTGATAGGGTTCCTTGTTTTTGGTTTGATTGGTGTTTGGTATTGCAACGACCTGTATTTTGGCAAAACCCTTTTTCCGCAGGGATCGGCATCGGTAGAAGGGCAACAGATCGATACGATGTTATATATCACTATTGCTATTACGGGTGTTGTATTTGTTATTACACAGGTGCTTCTGTTCTGGTTTTGTTTTAAATACCAGCAAAAAGATGACAGAAAAGCATTTTACTTTCCTCACAATACAAAACTTGAACTGATCTGGACAACTGTTCCGGCAATCTTTCTTACAGTGCTGGTTGTTTTTGGTTTGAAATACTGGTTTAAAATTACCGGTGATGCTCCCAAAGATGCGATTGTGGTAGAAGTTACCGGCCACCAGTTTGCCTGGGAATTCAGGTATCCTGGTGCAGATAAGGTATTGGGTAAAACAAATTTTAAATTATATACTGCAAAAAATAATTTGGGTGTTGATTTTGAAGATCCGGCAAGCAGGGATGATATACATGTAAATACCACCATGCATATTCCTGTTGGGGTCCCTGTTAAAATGGTTATTCATGCGCAGGATGTAATTCATGATGTGGGTCTTCCTCATTTCAGGATGAAAATGGATGCTGTGCCGGGTATACCTACCACTCAGTGGTTTACTCCAAAGATCACAACTGCAGATATGAGAAAGAAAACCGGAAACCCGGATTTTAACTTTGAAATTGCCTGTGACCAGTTATGCGGAGCCAATCACTTCGCGATGAGAGGCGTTATTGTTGTGGAAACAATGGAAGAATATAAAAAATGGCTGGCAGAACAAAAATCTGAATACAGTGCTTTGTTCCCTGCTACCCCTGCCCCGGCAGAGGCTAAAGCAGATACCGCTAAATTAATGTCCCAGGTATTACCTGTAAAAAAATAAATTAAAGGGTCCGGTATATAGTTGCCGGAAGAAGTAAAAAAAGCAAGAAAATGAGTAGCGCAGCAACATTACAGCATGCAGATGTTCATGTATCACATGATTCACATCACGAACATCACCACCACGAAACGTTTATAACCAAATACTTTTTCAGCCAGGATCATAAAATGATTGCCAAACAGTTTTTGGTAACAGGTATTATCTGGGCTATCATTGGGGGTTTGTTTTCTGTAATATTCCGTTTACAACTGGGTTATCCCGAAGCCACATTCCCATGGCTGGAAGATCTGCTGGGTCATTGGGCTGCCGGTGGTAAATTAAAACCCGAATTTTACTATGCACTGGTTACCATGCATGGTACTATCCTGGTGTTCTTTGTATTAACTGCAGGATTAAGCGGAACCTTTGCAAACTTCCTGATCCCATTACAGGTTGGTGCAAGGGATATGGCTTCACCGATGTTGAACATGCTTAGCTACTGGTTCTTCTTCCTGGCTTC
>JBJTMN010000532.1:0-5731 GCA_046070545.1 Ferruginibacter sp. | reverse complement strand
CAGGCCGGGCGAACCATCCGCATTACCATATTGAACGAGCAAAAAAACGTACTGCAGGGTTCCACTGTTTACCTGTTGAGTTCAGATTCTGCGATCATTCGCTCAGCTGCTGCCGGTGCATCCGGTGATCATGAATTTAAGGATCTTAAACCCGGCAAATACCTGGTTAAGGCCAGCCAGGCAGGGTATCATGATGGGTATAGCCAACCGATAGACCTTCAAAATAACAGCTCATTTACCGGAAGCATCACAATAAAACCAAAGAACAGCCTGCTCAAAGATGTTACCGTTGTTTCCAAAAAACCGGCTATCCAGTTCCTGGCAGATAAGACAGTGGTAAATCCCGAAGCCACTATTTCCAATACTGGTGCTACGGTGATGGATGTACTGGAAAAATCGCCGGGCATTACCGTAAATAAAGATGGCAGCATTATCATGAAGGGAAAACCCTCGGTAACTGTATTGATAGATGGTAAGGCCACTCAATTAAGCGGTGCCGACCTGCAGGCTTATCTTTCCGGCATCCCTGCTTCGCAGGTAGATGCGCTGGAACTGATAGAGAACCCCGGTGCTAAATATGATGCAGCAGGCAATGCTGGTATCATCAATATTAAAATGAAGGCCAATAAGATAAAGGGCTTTAATGGCTCCCTGAACCTGAGTGTAGGGCAGGGTGTCTACAGCAAAACAGGTAATTCGCTGAACCTGAATTACCGCAATGGAAAGCTGAACTGGTTTCTCAATTATGGAAACCGGGCCAGCAATGAGTCGATGCACATGTGGACACTAAGAAAATATGTGAACAGCAATAACCAGGATTCGGTATTACTGGAACAACCCAATACCAACAGGAATAAACAGCTAGCGCAGAATATTAAAACATGCTTCGATCTTTTCCTGAACAAAAAAACCACACTGGGCCTGGTGTTTACCGGAGGCACTTTTAGCCGGAGGGCAACAAGTTTAAGCGAGATCAACTGGATGGATCCAGACCATAACATTGATTCTTCCATCAATACCTGGGGTGATAATAACCGCAGGTTCAAAAGAGGAGGTGTGAACCTGAATGGTAAGTTTAAGATCAGTGAAAGCAGCGAATTGTTGGCCGACCTGGATTATGTAAGTTTTACCATTAACGGTGATCAGCAATACCAGACCCAGTTGATTGCACCGGGCAATGATATAGAGGCTACCAAAGGAAATATCCCATCCAGGCTAAAGATCTTTACGGCAAAACTGGATTATTCCAAGCGCTTCAAAAAACTCCTGCTGGAGAGTGGTGTAAAAACCGCACTGAACAGAACAGATAACCTGGCTGAATATTATTTTAAAGATAACAGTAACGCCTGGCAGCCAGACCTGAGCCGCAGCAATCATTTTTTATACAATGAAACCATCAGTGCTGCCTATGCCAGTGTGGATGCAGAAAAAGGAAAATTGCATTGGCAGGCAGGGCTCAGGTATGAGTATACTTCTTACAAAGCACAGCAGCTGGGTAATGCAGTGGTGAGGGATTCAGCATTTAACAGGAAATATGGCAGTATATTCCCCACTGCTTTTGTTTCTTATCAGCTTGACAGCAATAACAGTATTACTTTCCGGGCAGGAAGAAGGATCGACAGGCCGCCGTTCCAGCAACTGAATCCTTTTCTTACAACACTGAACAAATACACCTACGAAGGAGGCAATCCCTTCATCAAACCGCAGTACACCTGGAATTTTGCACTGGCACATACGTATAAACAAATACTAACTACCGAAGTTTCTTACAGTTACCTGAAAGATTATTTTTCGCAGATATTCATTATTGATTCCAACAGCAGTAATGTCAATAAGAACATCATCATTTATACCAGGGGCAATGTAGGTTCTTTCCAGAATTTCGGAATAACAGAAACTTTTCAGACCCCTGTTACAAAATGGTGGAACATTACAGCAGTAGCAGTATACAATTACAAGATCATTAAAGGTGTGGTATGGGCGCCCATAGAAGCCAGGGTGAGCCAGCTCAATATCAGCATCAACAACCAGTTCCAGTTCAAAAAGGGATGGAGTTTTGAACTAAGCGGTTATTACCAGACCCGAAGCCAGATAGACCTACAGGAATGGCTGAAGCCACAGGGAGAATTGAATGCGGGTGTTGCAAAACAGGTCATGAAGAAGAAGGGTACACTGAAACTGAGTGTGCGTGATTTGACCTGGTTCCAGAACTATTCGGGCTATTCAACCTTTCAGAACTCTTATGAACCTTTTACCATAAAATGGGATAGCAGGGTGGTGCGGTTAAGCTTTAGCTGGCGCTTTGGCAAAACCATGAAAGCCGTTAGCCGCTCTGAAGGAGGCGCTGCAGATGAGATCAACCGGGTAGGTGGGAATTGATTATGGGGCATAACAACAGGGATATAAATACAGATCAGTTACATACCACAGAACAGCTCCTGAGTTTACAACCCACCGGAAATGCTGCTAAAACAGATATCAGATTCACCAGGCAGTATTTTGTACAACCAGGAAATAAAGCGGCATGCCAATGGTGATATTTACCGGGAAAGTCACGGCAAGTGCCATGGGCAAAAATAATCCGGGATTAGACTGCGGAACGGAGATCTTCATGGCAGCGGGTACTGCTATATACGAGGCGCTTGCTGCTAAAATGGCAAACATAAAGCGGTTTGTTACATCGGGTGTTACGATGGAACTCAGCAGGGCAATCACACAACCATTGATCAGGGGTATGAAAATTGCAAAAGCAACAGGAAACCAACCAAATGAAAAAAAGGCCCTTAGCTTTTTCCCGCTTGTAATACCCATGTCTAACAGGAAAATGGCAAGAAACCCTTTAAAAAGATCATTGGTAAATGGTTTGATCCCTTCCGCATGTTTTGCATTGGCAAGATACCCGATGGCTAAACTGCCCAGAATAAGTAATACGCTACCATTGGTAAAGGAATGTCTGATGACAGCGCCTTTTTTCATGATCCCTTTCTCATCCTTATTGTAAATGGAAATCAGCAACAGGCCGATGATGATTGCGGGCGATTCCATCAATGCCATGATGGCAACCATGTGTCCGTGAAGACTCATTTGTTGTGACTCCAGGTAACTGGCTGCAGTAACAAAGGTGACGGCACTCACGGACCCGTATGCTGCCGAAATGGCCCCTGCATTGAAGATTCCCAGTTTATTCTTAAGCATGAAAAAAGTGTAAAGCGGAATTGCTAATGAGATGAAGACAGCAAATAACATAGACCATCCGATGTCGGCAGTAAATGCTTCATGCGATAACTCCTGCCCGCCTTTGAAACCAATGGCAAACAGCAGGTACAGTGAAATAAATTTAGATGAGTTGGGTGGTATTTCCAGGTCGCTTTTTAAATAGACTGCCACTATTCCCAGGACAAAAAAAAGTAAAGCCGGGTTGGTGATATTGTCAAGAAGAAAACTCATATTCATGATGAAATAGTATTAATACATACGATCTTAGGTAATTTTCAATTTGTTTTAATGTCGTTGAACAGAAGTGTCTCGACATCAGCAGAAACGAAAACATAGATGAGTATGACCCGAAGGGGCCTTCACTTGCCACAGCCCGGTCAGCACTGCTGTTTTCTATGGGCATCTGCATTTTCAATACTTTGGCTAACGGTATCTTTTTTTCAATCTGCCTGTTAAAAGTTCCCGGCAGACCTGTATTCAGTAACAGATCTGCCGGGCATATAATAACCAGCTGTTTTTCCGGAACAGGGCAATTATTTTTTCTTTTGAAATAACCGGCTTTGGCGCTGGTAACCTGTTCATATTATTCTCCGGACAGAATTATATTGATTTCAGAATCTACGATCAGTTTTTTATTGAGCGTTTTGGCTTCTGCCAGGATAGTTTCCAGTTTTTCAAGATCTTTTTTCAGTTCAGGAATTCTTCTTTTAGCAGTTTCATCGTCTTTTCCAAAACGTTCGTTCGAACTCCAGTTTTTGATATTGTGAAAATTGATCTTGGATTTTATCATATTCATCAGAATTTCTTTTGCTTCATCGGGAGAGAAAATACCTTCAATGGGTATTAATTTTTCATTTCTTTTCATTTTGATAAGTTTTTGGGTTTGATACAAATTTGATGGCATATGCCGTTGAAATGATAGCTAATGATATAAAAAACCGGCTATGTATAACCTGCTTTGTGGTGAATGCCATCATTAAAAAAGTAAAGCTGAGCACCAGGCTTAAAAAAACTTTTATTGATATTGATTTCATACTGTTGAGTGTTTATGTTGCGTGCTGTGTTATGCTGTTATTGACTGGCTGTTTTTTCTCATGTAAACCTTCTGATAACTCAGATACCTGCATTCCCTAAATTTCATTAACTGCTCACACAGCTGGTTCAGGCATGCATTTCCCGGGTCTCATCCAGGTTGCAGGTTTCCCTGCACCGGGGACGCAGCACCATTGATATAAGGTTGTATGGAGTTTACGTGTTACTGACCCTGTCCTAATGAATAGGCAGCTTTGCCATCGAAAACGTACAGGTTTTCTGTTTTAATGGTATCTATGTTTTCGTTTAATCCTTGTTTCAGGAGTTCAATAATTTCTGCATTACTGATGATGGCGCCATCATTTGAATTGAACCGGCATCTCCAGTGATCGGTGCAAAAGGTTTCTTTAAAACCATCCGGCCAAACCTTGATGCCCCGGTTGGTGATCAGCGAAAGTTTAGTGCGGCCGGTTTCCATTTTTTTAACTTTATCTGCCAGTTCGCCGGGGTCGCTTCCCGGCCAGTGTACAAATACATCCACGCCCACCAGTTCTTTATTTTTGGGAGCCCTGCGTTTATATTTGGGAAGATTCAAAGCAGTATTACCGGCATATGACACCTGCTTTAACAAAGCCGGTTTTTTGCCCAGGTTGTCTATTACCGCTTTTGCAAATTCTTTTGTACCCACTTTTTGTTTGCTGGTTCCTTCTTCAAATATATCGGCAGTATGTATACCTTCTTCCAGTGTTTTCAACCAGGCATTTTGTATTTCTTCAGCAGTTTTTGTCTGACCGATATGATTCAGCATCATAATGGCTCCCTGCAATAATCCGGACGGGTTGGCCAGGTTGCGGCCTGCAATATCGGGGGCCGAGCCATGTATCGCTTCAAACATCGAGCATTCTTCGCCAATATTGGCAGAACCGGCAAGGCCAACCGAACCAGTAATTTGCGCGGCTATATCACTCAATACATCTCCGTATAAATTAGGCATCACAATCACATCAAAGTCTTCAGGTGTATCAGCCACTTTAGCTGCACCAATATCTATGATCCAGTGGTCGTTTCGGATGTCGGGGTACTCCTTAGCGATCTCATCAAAAACCTGGTGAAACAATCCGTCTGTTTGCTTCATGATATTGTCTTTGGTAAAGCAGGTAACCTTTTTCCTGTTTTGCTGCCTGGCATATTCAAAAGCGTAACGTACAATTTTTTCACATCCCGGCCTGCTGATCAGTTTCAGGCATTGTACCACTTCGTCTGTTTGCTGGTGTTCAATACCTGCATACAGGTCCTCTTCATTTTCCCGTATGATCACCATGTCCATAACCGGATGTTTGGTGCTTACGAAGGGATGTAAACTCCTGCAAGGCCTTACGTTGGCATAGAGCCCCAGGAATTTGCGGGTGGAAACATTCAGACTTTTGTAGCCCCCTCCCTGCGGAGTTGTAACCGGGGCTTTCAGGAATATCTTATTTTTCCT
>JBJTMN010000531.1:0-7138 GCA_046070545.1 Ferruginibacter sp. | reverse complement strand
TTTAAAGCCTGTTTATAATATACCGCTTTGTTCTTTAAACTATCCGGTTGCAGGTATACACGTACAATATCTTTATTACCAACTGTTTTAATTTTAACTACATCGCCCTGCAATACCATGGCATAAAATTTCTGCTGGTTGATCTCTATGCCGGCGCTGCTTACCGTGCGTAAAAGATTCCACGCGATGATGGTAAGAAATATGACGCCGTATATCCAGTAGATATTAAACTTTGGTTTTTTCTTTTCATCGCCCTTCGGGGGTATGTTGTCTGGATTAAATTTCCTTTTGTTGTCTTGCTGATTCATATTATTTTGTGCTATTGCCTGGGTGCCTTGTATTTAGTGATAGTATACTTTTAACAATAGACGATTGTGTTTGGTTATTATTTTAAAATATTTTTTATCCTTCGTGTTCCATTACAGGGGCATCGCTCCACATTTCTTCCAGCTGGTAGAATTTCCTGGGCTCTGGTAACATAACGTGTACAACCACATTAACGTAATCTATCAAGATCCATTGCTGGCCCTGGCGACCTTCGTGTTTATAGGGTGTCTCCAGGCATTTTTCCTTTACATCTGTTTCAATAAAATCGGCAATAGCCCTTAACTGCGTGGTATTGGATGCCTGACAAATTATAAAAAAATCGGCAACAGCTTCTGGAATTTTCCGGAGATCAAGGCTGATGATCTTTTCGCCTTTTTTTTCCTGGATGGCGTGAATAATTGCTTTAAAGATTTTGCTGTTTCTGGTAACCCGTACAATACTGCTTTTTTTGCGGGTATTTAATGCATTTAAATTGTTCAAACCTGTTTAATTTTTTAATTTTTTGCCTGTAACGGAAATAGTTGCCAATACAGTATTTGTTATTGTTTTTTAATAAACCAGCACGTAGCTTGCAAATATTGGCAAAAGTAACACTTCTTTGCCATTTGACTTATTATGACCGAAGGCAGTTTTTTTACCATTTTAGATACCACCGACAGTACCAATAACTATGCCATGGCAAGGATAGAGGATGGATCGGCAAAGCATGGAATGGCCTGGTTTGCAGAAGAACAAACTGCCGGCAAAGGGCAGCGTGGTAGAAGCTGGGTATCTGAAAAAGGAAAAAACATAGCCATGAGCCTTGTTTTAAGCCCAGAACAATTGAAAATTACCAGTCATTTTCATTTAAGTGCGGCCGTAGCTATGGCCTGTTTTACATTTTTAGAGCGATATATAGATGGTGAAACAAAAATAAAATGGCCCAACGACTTGTTTTGGCGTGACAGAAAGGCAGGGGGAATACTTATTGAGAACAAACTGCAGGGAACTATGTGGAAATGGGCAGTGGCCGGCATTGGAATAAATGTTAACCAGACAGCTTTTGACAGAAATCTTAATAATGCCGTTTCGCTAAAGCAGATCACCGGAAGAACCTTTAACGCTGTTGAACTGGCAAAAGAACTTCAGCAAGTGCTGATGAAACAATTATCTGAACAAACAGTGCCTGAAAAAATACTGGAACAATACAACCAGCATCTGTATAAAAAGAATATGCTGGTAACATTACGTAAGGGTGGAACAAGATTTGACACGGTGATCAAAGAAGTATCGGCACAGGGAAAACTGGTAACGGTAGATGCAATCGAACGGGAATTTGAATTTGGAGAAGTGGACTGGGTACTATGATTCTTCGGCATTTCTTGCTTCTGCTTCAAAGCGGTTATTGTAGTAACCCACTCTTATGCTTTCCCAGGTATATTTTAGCAGGAACATGAAACAGCCATATTGTTTAAACTGCTTTATATGGCAAAGCTCGTGCTTTAACCAGCGTTCATCTTTTAAAAATGCTGTTTCGGTAGTATTGTGCAGGTGAATGGTTTTGCCAATAACCATGGCAACTGAACCAGTTTTTAATTTCCAGGCAGCTATTTTTGCCACCCAGGAGTTTTCTTTTATAATAAAACCAGGATGATTCAAGATCTGTTTACTAATTATTAGGTGCTCCGCTATCTATCCAGCAAATGAAACTGTTTATCTCTGTCTGGCTGATAGCCCCGCTTTGTGGCATTGTACCGGCAAGTATGGCTGCCCGTATATTTGACCTTTTTGCAAATACCTGGGCATACGTAGTAAAAGGACCGCCTGAATTAGAGCTTCCGGCGGCATGGCAGCTGCTGTTAATTGAACATACAGATGTAAGGATGGGCTGTACATCGGTAGAAAATTTGGGACTGATACCGGCACATGAAAATGTTATGCTGCCGCCGGTTCCGCCTGTATTGCTTGTACTGCTTTTGCTGCATGCCAGGAATACCGTTGCCATGGAAAAAATGAACATGAACACAAGAAATATTTTTTTCATACAATAGATTTTAAAGTAATGATACTTTGCTAACGTTCATTTTCTTCAATAAGTTGCCAGGCATCCAATATTTCCTGGGTATGCATCTTGCTTTTAGGCTTTAAAAATATTTTTTTAACAATTCCTTTTTCATCAATCAGAAATGTGGTACGGTGAAGGCCCATATAGGTTCTGCCGTACATCTGTTTTTCGCCCCATACTCCGTAGCTGTCTATGATCTTATGATCTGTATCGGCTATTAAGATAAATGGCAGGTTGTATTTTGATTCAAATTTTTTATGCTTTTTTTCTTCATCGGGACTAACGCCTATTACTATAAAACCATTCTTTTTTAACAGGCCAAAATTATCACGCAGGTTGCATGCCTGTACAGTGCAGGTGGGTGTATCATCTTCGGGATAAAAATACAGAACAACTTTTTTTCCTTTAAAATCGGCCAGTGAAACGCTTTTACCGTTCTGGTCTTTTCCTTTAAATGCAGGTGCTTTTTTTCCTTCAGTTAGTGTAGTCATTGTTAATACGTTAATTGTTAATCCGGTCTGTGTTACGCTGCAGGTACCAATTCGTTATTTGGTGAAATGATAGATTTTTTCAGATACATTTCCCACCTGGTCTTCTGCAATAATCTTTAATTCATGTTGGCCTGCAGGGCACATTTCATCAAAATCATAAATAAACCTGGCACCTTTATCATTGCTGAACCGGAGCCAGTTACCATCGAGCAGGGCTGTAAACTTTGATATTTCTTCTGTATTATCCCTGATAACAAAAACAATACGGCTTTGTTTACTGCAGTTCATACCATCTTTAAAACCAATGGGTGTAATTACCGGGGGAATGCTGTCTGCCATAAGCTGGAAACTGCCAAAATCCCGGAAGCTGGCCCTGTACCAGCGTGCATCTTTGCCTGCTGTAACCGGCTCAGCACGGGCATAATCATCTTTACCGTTTGCAAAGCGGTGTATCACCATCTTTTGGGGTAAAGATGATGATGCTTTAATACTCAGCGGAAAAGTACTGTGCAGCGGTACATTTGTATTATGCAGCTGGTAAATGGTATAACCCTGACCGGGTTTTGTTTCGCTGTATTGAAAATGGATAGAATCGTATAAACAGTTCTGGGGCAGATAAAACCGGATGCTGTCGTTTTCAAAAACATTCACATAGCCCGGGTGAAAACTGCGTGTATTATCCTGTTGCTCACTTTTTACCGGTGCTGCCTGAACCATATTACGCTTAACATCAAATTTTACAAGAGAGGTATTACCGTTTGCATCTTTTACTTCCATACTCATTTTATGAATGGAACTGTCATTAAGCAGGATCACCCCATCGCCATTGGTAGTTTTGTAAACGCTGTTGTTGTAGCCCGGCAGTTTTGAAACATGTTCTATAAAACCGCCACCATTGTTCCTGGTTTTATAATCGATGTGCGCATTTAAATAACGGGTTTCATTGTAGCTGATGCTGTCTAACCGGAATCCCATTATGGGTTTATCGTTTTCATATAAAACCGTTTCAAATATGCCATTGCGGTTCGCATTTTCATTAAAGCGGTCGGTGGCAGTAATACCAAAACTGATCCTGTTGCTGTTTACTATGATCAAAGGCGGGGTTGTTGTAAAAGTGTCTTTTGTTTTTTTAAGTGTATATATCCTGGGGCTTTGTTCGTAAGTGCTGATGTTTCGGTCGTATACTGCCAGCCTGCTTACAAGCGGGGGTATGGTATCGGGAATGCCGAATCCAAATAAAAGGGGGTTTAAAACCTTATCAGTACGGGTATCCCGTATTTCGAAATGTGTGTGTGGCCCCTGTGAGCCACCGGTATTGCCGCTTAAGGCAATAGTATCTCCTTTTTGTACCGGAAATAAATTGGCAGGTATGTCTAAAAAAACAGCCCAGCTTTTAAGTTTATACTGCTCGGTTTTTACATACTGCTCCAGTGCCGGGTAAAAATCATTCAGGTGTGCATATAAAGTAGTTAATCCATTGGGATGATTGATATAAATGCAACGGCCAAACCCAAAAGGTTCAATCTTGATTTTGGCTATATAACCGGCCGCCGCCGCTATTACTTTTTTATTTTGCACCTGGTCTGTGCGGCAATCAAGTCCCATGTGATAATGGTTGGGCCTCAATTCTCCAAAATTGGCAACCAACGATTTTGCGGCAACAACCGGGTAAATAAAATAGTTTTGAGGATAATGTACAGGTCTAAAAAACTGTGCAGAACAAAAATTAAGATTTAACAATATTAAAAGAAGCAAAACAGACCTTTGAATATATTTAATCATTATATTTATAAAAATTGAATGTACTATGTAATAAGGTATAAAATTACATCTATTCAATTAAACATCTTTTTAACCAAAACAACTACTATGAAACAATTATTATTTATTCTCATTTTATCTGCAGGCTTCTGCAAAGCTTCTGCACAAACAGCCGACTGCGCTGTTTTAATGGATTCGATCAAAGGCACATATACCGGGGATTGCAAGAATGGTAAAGCGAATGGAAACGGCAAATCAGTTGGCATTCACACCTACGACGGGGATTTTAAAAACGGGCTGCCGGAAGGGCAGGGAAAATATACCTGGGCCAATGGAGATTATTATTATGGTGGCTGGAAAAAGGGATTGAAAGATGGCAAAGGCCAGTTACATCGTTTCGAAGACGGTAAGGAATCATTAATAACCGGGTACTGGAAAAAGGGCAATTACAGGGGTGAATATGAAAACCCTTATGTGATCACCAATGTAACCAGTGAAGTGGGAAGGGTTCAGGTTTCAAAAATGAGTGATAACGAATCAACGATCACAGTAACGGTAGAAAGTTTAGTTAGTAACCAATCATCATCATCCAGCCCATTTCAAACAGGAACGGTTATGACAGCGCACCAGGTTACCCGGGGTACCTATATCAGTAAATCGAGCAACGCATTAACAAACAAAGAAGTTACAACCTTCCGCGGGGTAGTTTTTCCATTCAGGTGCACGTTTAATTTTGGCAATTCTGTTGTTGAAATAGAATTTTTTGATAAAGGGGCCTGGGATGTGGTAGTTCCCATCAATAAATAATACCATAGCTGAACGATTTTTAAAAAAACCTGTATGAACCCATACAGGTTTTTTATTTACATGTTTTACAAGTACTTTTGCACGCCACAACACCGGCAGATATACTATGCCCCAGGACAAATCCATTCAAACGGTTTTAATTATCGGCTCAGGACCCATTGTTATTGGCCAGGCCTGCGAATTTGACTATTCCGGCACCCAGGCCGCCCGCTCATTGAGGGAAGAAGGGGTAAAAGTGATCCTCATAAACAGCAATCCGGCTACCATCATGACCGACCCGATGATGGCCGACAGGGTGTACCTGTTGCCGCTTACGGTTGAAAGTATTGAGCAGATACTGGAAGAAAACCAGATAGATGCTGTATTGCCAACCATGGGAGGCCAAACAGCCCTTAATCTTTGTAAAGAAGTAGATGAGCTGGGCATTTGGGAAGCTCATCATGTAAGATTGATTGGTGTAGATATTAAAGCCATTGATAAGGCAGAAGACCGGGAAAAATTCCGCCAGTGGATGATCGAGATGGGCATACCGGTTTGCCCGGCAAAAATTGCCAACTCATTTTTAGAAGGAAAGGAATTTGCCCAGCAGATCGGCTTTCCCCTGGTACTTCGTCCTTCCTTTACGTTGGGCGGAACCGGCGGAAGCATTGTATTCAGCAAAGACGAGCTGGATGATGCTTTGAATGCCGGTTTAACAGCCAGTCCCATACACGAAGTGCTGGTTGAAAAAGCGGTACTTGGCTGGAAAGAATTTGAACTTGAACTGTTGCGGGATAATGAAGATAATGTAGTGATCATTTGCGGGGTTGAGAATTTTGATCCTATGGGAGTACATACCGGCGATTCAATAACCGTAGCGCCTGTAATGACTTTGAGCGATACGGCTTACCAGCTTATGCGTAACACGGCCATCAGCATGATGCGTAACCTGGGCAATTTTGCCGGGGGCTGTAATGTGCAGTTTGCGCTTAACCCGCAAACCGAAGAAATCATTGTAGTAGAGATCAATCCACGCGTTAGCCGTTCATCGGCACTGGCCAGTAAGGCAACCGGTTATCCCATTGCAAAAATTGCAGCCAAGCTGGCCATCGGTTTCAACCTGGATGAATTAAAGAACCAGATCACACAATCAACATCGGCTTATTTTGAACCGGCGCTGGATTATGTAATTGTAAAGATACCGCGTTGGAATTTTGATAAGTTCAAAGGAGCAAAAGATACGCTTGGTTTCCAGATGAAGAGTGTGGGAGAAGTGATGGGTATTGGAAGAAGTTTTGCGGAAGCGGTGCAAAAAGCCTGTCAAAGCCTGGAGAATGAAGCTGTTGGTTTAGGGTATTATGGCAAAAGCCTGATGCATGCAGATGAACTGATCGAATATATTAAAATTCCGAAGTGGGACAGGATCTTCCGCATAAAAGATGCGCTGATGGCGGGTGCCAGCATCAAACGCATATGCGAAAGTACCAAGATCGATCGCTGGTTCATTTACCAGATTCAAAAGATCTGCGACATAGAAAGAGAACTTACCAAATACAGCCTCGATAATATTTCAGAACAGCTATTAAAGGAAGCAAAGAAGAACGGCTTCAGTGATGAGCAGATATGCAGGATCCTTCATGGTGATTGCACTGAAGAGGATGTATATGAGAAGCGTAAAGCTTTAGGTATAACAAGGGTGTATAAGATGGTAGACACCTGCGCTGCCGAG
>JBJTMN010000530.1:0-3149 GCA_046070545.1 Ferruginibacter sp. | reverse complement strand
TTCAAACCTTGTAAAATCGTCTTCAGTCATTGCAGCAAATGTACCGGCCTGTTCTTTGGCAAGCTGCAGTACAGGCGCCACGGGAATATTTTTATGGATCATCAATCCAAACTGTTCAGCCTTTTTAATATTGCGTTTTATATTATCGCGGTAAGCTTTGTACAGATGATCGTACGTGTTATTCAAATCCAGCACATAGTTCATCCTTTCGTACAAACTAAAATCATGCAGCTTAAAACAATTGCCCGGGTTGAAATAAATATCCAGGTATTTAAAAGTTGCCGGTATAGCTTTTAAAAATGTGTTTACCGTTTCTGCAGATACAGCATTGCCAAACACACCCAGGCAGGCGGTGAAGGGAGGCTGGTATAAATAATGGATGCGGTATTTTTTATTCCAGGTAAGGGGCATTACGGCTTCGTAATCGCCCAGCACCAATGCATCCCAGTGCTTTGCCATAGTATCCAGGTAAAAACTATATGCATAAATCAATCCATTGGCTGCCTGGCTGATGCAGGCATCCCACCTGGTCTTATCGATCTGCTCATATTTCAGGTAGCTGATCTCCACGTTAAAATGGAATTTGGGGTACCCATCTTTTCAGGTTGATGTTCTGCAGGTCGATGCTGAAGGCAATATTCTTCACGAATCTTTTTTCGATGATGGTAGATTTAAAATAATCCTTGTATTCCTTACTGTACAGCAGCGGTACATATATGTTCACTACATTTTTAAACAACGATAACTGCAGACCGGCATCATATACAAACCTGCCGGTTTGGGCATTCTTTTTCCAGGCATCGGCATAGGTACCAATATCAAAAAATAATTTTACGGGCAGTTTAAAAGGCAGCACTGCAAAAGGATTTATTGCATTGGGTATGGTAGAGGTAAAGTTTGCAGCAGCCAGCCAATCGTCGGTCTTGCCAATCTTATTGCTTAAATAATCGGTACGTACCTTAAAGCCGCCATCCCTTATCATGATCTGCTGGCTGCTGAATTTTTCAAACTCGTTGCGGCCAACAAAATAATTGCTGTAGGTATAATCTTCATAACCTTTTGGCCCGGTCATATTTAAATGATAGCGGTCGGTCTCAAACCGTTTGATGAAAGTTTTATCGCCCAGGTAAAAGAATTTACCGGCAAATAAGCGCAGATCCAAACCACCGCCTTTGACGTAATTGAAAAAGTAATTGCCGGTAAAGGCAATGCGTGCAAAATCTTTTCCCTGCTCAACCTGCAAGGCACCCTTGTAGGGATATAACACCCGGTTGTTCTCAATAACGAACTGTAACTGGTTCACATAGCGTGTTTTGGTAGGATAAGTGATGATATCAACCTGGTTGGCAGTATCCCTGGTAAATAAGATACCCTGTTCGGCAATGATAAAAGTTTTCCATTGTATAAACTTAGTGATGCTGCTACGGGGATTTTTGTTTGCAAAAACATATTTAAGGGAGGGAACTATTTTTGTAAAACGCTGCGGGTGTGTTGTATTGGTTGAATCGGTAAAATTATCGCCGCTGAAGGATTCGCCTGCAACAGCAACTTCAAATTTTTGGCCTTTATTGCCCGGGTAAAGCGAATAACTTAACCTGCCAATACCATTGAACTGTTTGCTTTTGGTAGCATACACAGGCGCAACCACAAACTGGAATTTATTTTGTGGCAATGTATAATTATGCAGCAGCACACCCAGAATCAGCTTGTCGTAAAAATTATAACCAATGGCAGGTGATGCAAAAATATAATTGTGTTTATCCGTTTCTTTCAGGCTGAAGAAGGATGCAAAGCGTATATCTTTTTTAAGCGCTGACTTTTTTAAATCCCCTTTTTTATTCAGCAAGGCAAAAATGGCATCTGTATTTTTACCGCTCACTTCGTCCACTACTTGTTTAAAATCTTCGGGATAAGGATGTTTGAACTGCCAGCGTTTGTAATACTCCTGCATGCATTTGTCAAACAGCTCTTTACCCAGGTCATCTTCCAGCAGCTTCATCCAGTCGCCGGTTTTAATGTAGGTAACCATATTGTAGTTGAAAGCGCTCATTTTTTCAGAGGGGGTTTCAATGGGCTGGTCTTTCTTTATGCCAATAACAGTTTGCAGCAATGTATGCTGGATATCATCGGGCATTCTTTTATTGATAAAAGTTGATTTGGTTTTGATGATATCTATATTGGTATTGCCGTATTGCTGCAACGCATACCGGTTATCATAATAGGTATTCATGCCTTCATCCATCCAGGGGTGGGTGCGTTCGTTGGTGGCCAGAATGGCTTCAAACCAGTTGTGGCCTACTTCATGAGTAATTACATAGTCCAGCATTTTTTCGCTGCCGCCATCATCCAGCAACGTAATGGTTGGGTATTCCATGCCACCACCATTGCCACCATCCACCACACTTACCACGTTAAAAGGATACTCGCCCAGCCATTTGCTTTTGGTGAGGATGGCTCTTTTGATCATGGCAATACAGTTGTTCCAGTTCTCTTTGTTCTGGCTGTAATAAAAAGCCTGTACGTTTATTATTCTGCCCGATGGTAATTGTAAAGAATCTGTTTTAACAGTAAATGTTTTATCAGCAAACCAGGCAAAATCATGCACGTTGTTTTGTTTAAACAGCAGTGTTTTGGTTTTGGCAGAATAAGCAACTTCGGGTTCTACGGCTTTCTTTTTTTGTCCGAATGTGGCAGGTTGATTTTGTTTTTTAGGTTTGGGTTCTTTTATAAAAGGCTTTTTGTTTTTAAGCCAGGTCTTCTCCGTTTCATTCTGCAGGTCGCCGGTAGCAGCTACCACATAATTATCGGGGACTGTTATCTGAACCTCATAGTTTCCAAACTCCGCATAAAATTCTCCCTGGTCAAGATAGGGGATAGGATGCCATCCTTTTCGGTCGTACACAGCAGGTTTGGGGTACCACTGTGTTACCTGGTAAGCCTGGTCCACATGACCGCCTCTTGAAAAATTATAAGGCAGTTTTACATGAAAGGGTGTTTCAATTTTTGCACGGCTATTGGGTGCCAGGGGTTTTGGCAGTAATAGTTTAATGATATCCTGGTGTTCCGGATGATCCTGTGTTTTGGCCACTTCTCCATTTACTTTAAAATCAAGCCGGTTAATATATCCACGCTTATCGGCATTGCTGAAA
>JBJTMN010000529.1:0-9277 GCA_046070545.1 Ferruginibacter sp. | reverse complement strand
GTGCGTTTAAAGAGTTTAGAAATCAAGGGATTTAAGAGTTTTGCCGATAAAACCGTACTTAATTTTGACGAAGGTATCACTGGCGTAATAGGGCCCAATGGCTGCGGAAACAGCAATATTGTGGATAGTATCCGCTGGGTGATAGGGGAACATAAGATCAGTAACCTGCGTAGCGAAAACCTGGAAAGTCTTGTCTTTAACGGCAGTAAAACCCGCAGTGCCAGTGGCATTGCTGAGGTTAGCCTTACATTTGATAATACAAAAAATTTACTGCCAACCGAGTTCAGTACCGTAACCGTAACCCGTAAATATTACAAAAGCGGCGAGAGTGAGTACCGCCTGAACGATGTGGCATGCCGCTTAAAAGACATTCATAACCTGTTCATGGATACCGGCATCAGTAACGACAGTTATGCCATTATTGAACTGGGCATGGTGGATGATATTATCAAGGATAAGGAATTCAGCCGCCGCAAAATGCTGGAACAGGCTGCCGGGATCTCGATCTATAAAACAAGGAAAAAAGAAGCAAAACTGAAACTGGATGCTGCCGAGCAGGATCTTGCACGTGTAGAGGATCTGTTGTTTGAGATCAACAACCAGCTTAAAAGCCTGGAAAGCCAGGCTAAAAAAGCCGAGAAGTATTTTGAGATAAAAAAAGAATACAAGGAAGTAAGTATTGAGCTTGCCAAAGCTGCGCTGGAAGGTTTTAATGTAACCTACCACGAACTGAATGAAAAGCAAAAGGCGGAAGTAGACAAACGTATTGAACTGGAAGCTGCCATAGCAAAGGAAGAAGCTGCCCTGGAACAGGAAAAGCTTGACCTGGTAGCCAGAGAAAAAGCCCTGCAAACCATGCAGCATGCTTTTAATGAAATGCTGGATGCAGTGCGTAATAAAGAAAATGAAAAGAACTTAAGTGGTCAGCGTTTACAATATTTAAAAGAGCGTGAAGCAGGTCTGAATGAATTTTTACAAAAAGCAGGCGGACAACTAAAGGGCCTGGATGAAAGCATTCAGTTTACCGGACAGCAGATAACAGAGGATGAACAACAGCTGATCCGGTTTGAAAGTAAACTGGTTGACCTGAAAAATGCGGTGGAAGAGAAGCGCAGGATCTTTGATGACAAACGCAGTCATATAGATGAATTACGCAAACAAAGCCAGGCCTTACAGCGTGAGCAGTTTGATGCGGAGAAGAAAGTAGCGATCGCCGACACATCCATTCAAAATTTACAAAGAACGGTAACCCAGATACAGGAAGAGAAAACGCAGCGCCAGAAGCAGTTACAGCAACTGGAACCTGAAAAAAAGGGAAAAGAAGCCGAACTGGAGCAAAAGAAGACCGACCTGCAGCAATTGCAGGATCACCACGAATTCACCAAGGTGCAGATTCTGCAAACGCAGAACAAGATGGAAGCCCTGCGAAATGAGCTGGCAACTGAAAGCCGCATATTAGACAGCAAAAAGAATGAACACGACCTGCTGAAAAGCCTGATCGATTCGATGGAAGGTTACCCGGAAAGTGTGAAATTCCTGCACAACAATCCAAACTGGAACCACACCGCGCCATTATTGAGCGATATCATTTATGTGAAGGAAGAATACCGTGCTGCTGTTGAAAATGTGCTGGAGCCTTACCTGAACTATTATGTGGTTAATAATTTGGAAGAAGGTTTGCAGGCTGTTCATCTGCTGGATGACAACAAAAAAGGTAAAGCCAATTTCTTCCTGCAGGATAAGTTCACTGATTTTGAAAGTCATCATCAGCCCGAAGGCACCATTGCTGCATTAAGTGTTGTGGAAGTGGACGGCAAATATGCCAACCTTGCCAAACACCTGCTGGGCAATGTTTTTATTGCAGAGAATGAAGAGGCTCTACGTAACAGCAACGGGGCTGTGGTGCTGGAAAAGACAGGCAAATATGTAAAAGGCAAATATTCTCTTACGGGTGGAAGCGTGGGTTTATTTGAAGGCAAGAAAATAGGCCGTGCCAAGAACCTGGAAAAATTAATTGAAGAGATCGTTGCACAGGAAGCCATCGTTACCGGTCTGAAAGCCACCATACACGAGCATCATAATGAAGTGATCGCATTCAATGAGCAGCTGAAAGAGAATGCCATCAAACAAACACAGCACGACATCAATAATTTAACCAATCATGTTTTTTCATTACAAAACAAGATTGAGAATCTTACACACCTGGAAGAGACCAGTGCAGCAAGAATAACCTACCTGGAGAAACAACTGGAGAATAATCATACAGATATTGCCAGCACCAGGGAGTTGCTGAACCAGTATAACAACCAGATCAAAGAGCTGACCGAAAAAATGCAGTTGATAGAGCAGGATTATGCAGCTGCTGAGGAAGAATACAACAATGCAACGGCTATCTTCAACGACAGTAACCTGCAGTTTACCAAACAGCAGAGTAAAGTAGTTTCGTTGAAGCAGGAATTTGAGTTTAAAACCAACCAGCTTAACGACCTGACGTTGCAGATCGAGAACAGTACAGCCCAACTTACCGAAGCATCTGCCAGCATTACTGAAACTGCCAGCCAGTTAAAGGAACTGGAAGCAACGGTTATAAGCATGTTGCAGAATAAAGAGACGGAAGAAAAAGCATTAAACGAAGCAGATCAGCTTTATTACAACCTGCGCAATGCATTAACGGAAAAGGAAAATGAGATCAAGAGCAAGCTTAAATCCAAAGAAGGAATTGACACGCTGCTGAATGAAATAAAAGACAGGCTGAGCGATCTTAAACTGCAACTGGCAGGCATGAAAGAGCGTCTGAATGTAGAGTTCAAGGTTGACCTGGATGTGATCATTGATGAGCCACGTACAACGGATACGCCGTTAGAAGAACTGCGTGAGAAGAATGAAAAACAACGCAAGCGTTTGGAAAATATCGGTGAGATAAACCCCACTGCCATTGAGGCTTATACCGAAATGAAAAAACGTTACGAATTCATTCTTGAACAAAAGAATGACCTGGTTACGGCAAGGGAGAGCCTGATGCTGACCATACAGGAAGTAGAAGCTACTGCCAACCAGCAGTTCCTGGATACATTCAATAAAGTAAGGGAGAATTTTCAAAAGGTTTTCAAGGCCTTGTTTACCGAAGATGATACTGCCGATATGATCATGGTTGATCCTGAGAATTTAGCTGAAACCAATATTGATATTGTGGCCAAGCCAAAAGGCAAACGCCCTTCATCCATTGGGCAGTTGAGCGGAGGAGAGAAGACATTGACTGCAACCGCGTTGTTATTTGCGATCTACCTGATAAAACCAGCGCCATTCTGTATTCTGGATGAGGTGGATGCACCGCTGGATGATGCCAACGTAGGCAAGTTTACGCAGATGATCAAGAAGTTCAGCGAAAACAGCCAGTTCATCATTGTAACCCACAATAAAATGACCATGAGTGCGGTAGATGTGATCTATGGTGTAACCATGCAGGAGCCGGGTGTAAGTAAACTGGTTCCGGTTGACTTCAGAAGTCTGAATTAAAATATAGTTGGCTTAATATTTGAAATGTAGTGTTATCTTAACACTACATTTTTCATTTAAAAACCAACTATCATGGACGGTCAATCAATCATCATCATTCTTGTTTTAGGTGCTGCAGCCGGCTGGCTTGCAGGTATGGTCTTCCAGGGAGGGGGGCTGGGCCTTATCGGTAATATCGTTGCAGGTATTATAGGTGGCTTTATCGGCTACTGGCTTTTACCCAAATTAGGGGTACATATCAATACCGGAAAAGGCTGGCTTAATTATGTTTTAACAGCGGCCATTGGTGCAGTAGTATTATTGGCTGTTATCAATATCATCTTTGGGCGAAACCGCTCTTAGAACAACACAGATCTTTTGAATTACACCAATTACACGAATTGTATGATGCATATAATTCGTGTGATTATTTTCAATAAGTGTAATAAAAACAATTTCATCTTAACATGTTACGCACTATCTTCCTTCTTACTGCCTCCAATATCTTTATGACATTTGCCTGGTACGGCAATTTAAAAAATACCAGCCTGCCTTTATGGAAGGCCATTTTGATCAGCTGGGGCATTGCCTTGTTTGAGTATATACTGATGGTACCAGCCAACCGGCTTGGTTATGTGAACGGCTTTAACGGCTTCCAGCTAAAGATCACCCAGGAAGTAATTACGCTCATTGTTTTTTCTGTCTTCGCAATATTTTACCTCAAAGAACCGTTTCACTGGAAATACCTGGTAAGCTTCGTTCTGGTGCTGGGTGCTGTTTATTTTGCCTTTAAAGATTAGCCGATTCCGATTCGGCATACTGTTTTTCCCGTTCGGGTGCATATTATTACGTGTCAGTGTTTTTCTTCTTTTTATTGTTTGTGCAGCTGTTATTTTTGGGTCAACAATCCATTATAAACCTGATATTTATGAAAACCTACAGCAGCCTGAACGAACACCAGCTTATTGAACGCTACCTGAACGGAGATTCTTATGCCTTTTCTTTTTTGGTAAGCCGTAACAAAACCAAATTATTTACATCCATTTATATGCTGGTCAAGGATGAATACCTGGCAGAAGATATATTCCAGGATGTATTCATTCGCATTATAGAAAGTTTAAAAAAAGGGGCTTACGTTGAAAATGGCAAATTCCTGTCCTGGGCCATGCGTATTGCACATAATATGTGCATGGATCATTTCAGAAAAATAAAACGCAAACCAATCATTAAAACCAGCGATGATACTGATATTTTTGAGCAATACCAGTTTGCTGAACCAGCTGCTGATGTAAAGATGATGAAGCTGGAAACAGACAACAATATCAAAAAAGCCATTGATAAATTACCTGCTGATCAGCGTGAGATGATCATCCTGAGGCATTTTGCCGATTTAAGTTTCAGGGAGATAGCAGACCTGACCAATATCAGTATCAATACAGCTTTGGGACGCATGCGATATGCTTTAATAAATATCCGCAAAATGTTGCCGGAAGGGCAGCTTACTTCATAAGACCAGGCAAATATTATCAAAAAAAAAACTGCCACGGCATCAAGCTGTGGCAGTTTTATATTTACACATGGTTTTCTGAATTTTATTGAGGCCAGATCAATTTACCGATCCTTCCACCACCGCCTGAAAAATATACTGCTTTACCTTTCTTTGCCTTGCGTACTGCATGAAAACTGTCTTTGCTTATCCAGGCCCAGTTCTGCCCCTCATCGCTGCTGTAATCAACACCATTCAATCCGCAGCTTACCCAGTTTTTTTTGCCGAGGTATTCAACACAACTGCGGTAGCCATGTGGCCCTGCCATTGGTGCATTAAAGCTTTCGCCCCCATCCATCGTGATCACACAGTTTTTCGTAGTATCATCTTTGGCATTAAAATCTCCGCCAACAATGATCATTGTTCTTTTGTTCTTTACTGCCATCGAATTGGCTCCTGTACTTTCTTTTCCCTGAATAATGGGAAGGTCAATTTTTTTATCCCGTAAAAATAATCTTGCCCGCAGCCCGCCACTTACAAATACAGCTTCGGATTTGCTTAGCTTGCGCACATTGGTGCCGCTGCTGGCAAAAAATGCTTCGCCTTTATCTGCAGTTGGGATATTTGTTGCGGGAATACCTCTCCAGCTTTCACCTCCATCAAAAGTCCTTGCGATAAAAATTTTATCACCTAAAGGGTCGCCGATCACGATTCCGCTTTGTTCATTCCAGAATTCCATGGCATCCAAGAACATACCCTTGGTTGTATCTGTAAAAACTATTTTCCAGGTCTCCCCGCCATCAGTTGTCTTTAAAATATAAGCCGGATCAGCAATGCCCATGATAATAGCCGTATTCTTATCAAAAGCTTCAATATCCCTGAAATCGGTCTTTTCAAAACCCCTGACTGTTTTCCAGGTCCAGGTTTCCCCGCCATCTATACTGCGGCCAACAGAACCGCCGGTGCCGCTTACCCAAACCACATCATCACTTACCACGCTTAAACCCCGTAAAGAAGCTTTACTGCCCGAGTTCAGCAGTTTAACGCTTTGGGCCTGTGTTGAAGTGGCTGCAGAAGCAAACAGCAGTATAAAAAACAATTTTGAAAAATAACGACTCATAATTTTTGATTTAAAAGATATCATGTTTATTCCCGGTGATAGAATCAATACCATCATAATGATCTTTTGATAATGCCTGTTTCCGGCGTATCAGGTTCAGTGAAAGCTTTATTGCCACTATAAAGGAAACTACCGCACCTGCAAAATGCAGCCAGGTATTACCCACAAATAAAAAGAAATCGAATGTACCATGAAAAACCACCGGCCAGAAAATAGCCAGGATCATATATCTTTTCCTGTTTGCAGGATCAAATTTTGCAAGCCCAAGGTGGTAGCCCATCAGTACAGCAAATGTTCCATGAGCCGGAACCGATAAGAACATCCTCAAAATCCCGGTGCCCAGTCCCCGGTCAGTTACATACATAATATTCTCTACGGTTGCAAAGCCCATACCTACCATTACCGCATAAATAATGCCGTCAAAGGGATCATCAAATGCTTTACGCCTGAATGGAACAAAACGCAGTGCCAGGAACTTGCTTCCTTCTTCACTTAACGCAACGATCAGGTAAGAAAAAACGGCCGTGTATAAAATGCCTTGCCCCATCAATTTTTCAACAGGCCCGGTTAATCCTAACTGAATAATAATGGCAGGGATGATAGTGAGCATTCCCATAAAAAAGCTCAACATCAATAACCATAGCGGTTCCCGGTTATACTTATCCTTAAAATAAATGAACAGGCAGATGGCAATGCCGGGAGCAATGGCAAGAGCTAATAATCCCATATTTAAAAGCGGTTTTTGTGTTACTTTTGGCCAAGTTATATGTTTTTAACGATTGCCCAAACTAATCAATTACTTTAATGAGTTATAACTATTTACCGTTAGATAAAAATCCAACCGATTTTCAGCAAATAAAGAATTTACTGGCCCACGACCAGCTGGTATCCATCACTTTTGATGCACATGACCGTATAACCAAATGCCGCCAGTACCTGGATGATAAGATGAAGCATTCAGATGCATTGTTTTATGGCATCAATACCGGCTTTGGTTTTTTACAGAATGTACAGATCGATAAGGCACAGTTGCAGGAACTGCAAAGTAACCTGATTCAATCGCATGCCTGTGGCATGGGAGAAGAAGTGCCAAAAGATATTGTAAAGCTGATGATGGCCTTTAAGATAAAATCGCTCAGTTATGGGTACTCTGGTGTGCAGACAGATACAGTAGAAAGGCTGATGGATATGTATAACAACGATATGTTGCCGGTTATTTATACCCAGGGTTCATTGGGCGCTTCCGGCGACCTGGCACCGCTCAGTCATTTAAGTTTACCATTAATAGGATTGGGGGAAGTATACCATGCCGGTGTAAAAATGCCCGCTGCTGATGCTCTCATAAAATTTGACTGGAAACCCATTGAACTGAAAAGTAAAGAAGGGCTGGCCTTGATAAACGGAACCCAGTTCATGAGTGCGTATGGTATGTACAACCTGGTGCAGAGTGATCGTTTAATTACATGGGCCGATGTCATTGCAGCCATCAGTTATGATGCATTTGAATGCACCACAGAGCCGCTGCATGAAAATATTCATGCTATCCGTTCACACAAGGGGCAGGTAGAAACTGCTGCCAAGATGCGCCGCCTCTTAAGCGGCAGTGAAATTGCTGCACAAAAAAAATCACAGGTTCAGGATCCTTATTCTTTCCGATGCATACCGCAGGTACATGGTGCCAGCAAAGACAGCTTCGATTATATCCTCAGCGTTTTCATCAAAGAAATAAATTCGGTAACCGACAATCCAAATGTTTTCCCGGATGAAGACATGATCGTGAGTGGAGGCAATTTTCACGGGCAGCCATTAGCCATCACGCTCGATTTTCTGGCCATTGCCATGGCAGAGCTGGCCAGCATTTCAGAAAGAAGAACTTACCAGCTCATCAGCGGGCTAAGAGGACTGCCTGCATTCCTGGTCTCAAATCCCGGGTTAAATTCCGGGCTGATGATACCACAATATACAGCTGCAGGTATAGTGAGTGAGAACAAACAATTGTGTACGCCATCCTCTGTTGATTCAATTCCATCAAGCAATAACCAGGAAGATCATGTAAGTATGGGTGCCAATGCTGCCACCAAATGCAAAAGGGTAGTGGATAATGTAGAAAAGGTCCTGGCTGTTGAATTACTCACTGCTGTGCAGGCACTGGAATTCCGAAGGCCGCTGAAAACCTCACCGATACTGGAAGAGATCGTAACGGCTTTCCGTAAAGAAGTAAGTTTTAACCAGGCAGACAGAATTTTGCATGAGGATATGATGAAGGCGGTAAATTTTATTAAAAGGGAATATTAATCAGCCGGAAAGTCGGGGAGACGTTTTGTTTTCGTCTTCCCGACTCTCCGGCAAAAAACTATCCGATCTTTTCATGTATAGCAACCACCGATTCCAAAGCCAGTTTAGACATATTATCCAGTGAATTCTGGCGCTGATCGGCCGACATGGCTTCATGTGTAGGTATAACATCAGAGATTGTAAGGATCGTTGCTGCCATCTTATTCAGGTATTGTGCATTGGCAAATAAGGCAAAAGCTTCCATCTCTACACAAATACAATTATTGTTTGCAGCAAGCGGCGGCGTACCGGTTTTACTCCGGTAAAAAACATCACTTGAATGAATATTGGTTGCCTTTATGGGCATATTCAGTTTTGCCGCAGTTTCGTTTATCAGGTTAAAAGCAAGGCCCTGGTGTGCAATATGGTTGCCGGTAATTCCAAAAGCTTCGCTTGCATAGGTTGATTCGCTGTATGCTGTATCTGCATTGATCACATCATATACTTTGGTTGTGGGTTCATATGCACCAGCCGTACCAATGCGTATGATACACTCCACGCCATACTCATTATACAACTCATACGAATAGATACCGATTGAAGGGCAGCCCATGCCGCTGGCACCTACTGTAACCGGTACACCCTTATAACTACCCGTAAAATAAAAAGCATTGCGGGTACTGTTAACCAGCCTGGTATCCTTCAGCATCCTATCTGCAATATGTTTGGCTCGCAACGGATCACCGGCCAGTAAAACAATTTTTGCAATTTCGCCCTTTTGAGCGCTGATATGTAAGCTCATAAAAAAATTTCAAAAATGAAATAATTAATTAACCGGTATAAATCTATTAAATTGGAAAGGAATACAAGCTATTGTTTAAATTTGCAGCATAAACTTTTCA
>JBJTMN010000528.1:0-3295 GCA_046070545.1 Ferruginibacter sp. | reverse complement strand
GGTGTGTAAACCGGTTCAGGTCGTTCTCATTAATGGCACCCAGCAGGTATTTAAGCAGCAGTTTTTGCACCACGCTATCGTTTAGTGTGAGTTGATTGGGCGATAGTTTCAATGCTTCGCCACGGGTTGGGTTGCCAACTTTGTGTACGATGGCACGTAGTATGGTTACATTTTCAATTGCAGTCATGTGGCAAAAATAAGCCCTTGCCACAAACTCTTTTTAGAAATATTTATCTTGCAGCCATGTACACCCGGGAAGAAGCATCAAAAGTAAAAACACAGTTCTGGACCAGTTTTGGCCAGTACATGAAACCCATACCCGGTGCATCGGGCCAGCCCGTTAACTGGATCAACTACAAAACCGGCATCAAACACATCCGGTTTAAAATGGATGCTGAAAATAAAATGACATCCATCGCCATAGAAATTTCGCATCCGCAGGAAGAACAGAGATTGTTTTACTACAACCAGTTCGTTTCACTAAAAAAATTACTGGAATCAACCACCGGCTTTCAATGGGAATGGAATGAAACCCGGTATCTTGAACATAGAACGATCAGCAGCATATCGCAGCAAATAGAAGGTATTAAAGTACTGAACCAGGCAGACTGGCCGGCCATCATCAGTTTTTTAAAGCCACGCATCATAGCACTGGATGCGTTTTGGGAGCTGGTGAAGGATGGGTTTGAATAGCATAACCTCTATCAGCCACCAGATCAATAGCCCGGCTTTACAACTAAATTGTAAAACATAAAACTCCACTTATCTGCCACTTCCTGTAAAATTTGCTGGGTGCTTCTTCCGGCACCATGCCCCCCCTTTGTTTCTATACGAATTAATACAGGATTTGCTCCCTGCTGGTTTGCCTGCATAGCCGCCGCAAATTTAAAAGAGTGTGCAGGCACTACCCTGTCATCATGATCGGCCGTGGTGACCATGGTTGCAGGGTAAGCCGCCGGTTTAACATTGTGAACGGGAGAATAATGATACAGGTATTCAAACATTTCCTTACTGTCTTCTGCCGTGCCATAATCGTAAGACCAGCCGGCACCGGCAGTAAATTTATGATAGCGCAGCATATCCATTACACCTACCGCAGGAAAAGCTACTTTGCAGATATCGGGCTTTTGCGTAATGCAGGCGCCAATCAACAGTCCGCCATTACTGCCGCCTTCAATGGCCAGCATGTTACGGGATGTGTATTTATTATCTACCAGGTATTGCGCTGCAGCCATAAAATCATCAAACACATGTTGCTTTTTGGTTTTAATACCGGCATTATGCCATTCTTCGCCATACTCGCCGCCACCCCGTATGTTGGGCACAGCGTAAATACCGCCGTTCTCCAGCAATATCATGTTAGAAGTACTGAAGTAAGGAGTAAGGCTTACACTAAAGCCACCATATCCATATAAAAGGCATGGATTTTTTCCGTTTAGTTCTATGCCCTTTTTATACGTGATCAGCATCGGAATTTTTGTTCCGTCTTTGGAAGTATAAAATACCTGTTTAGATTCAAAATCCTTTGGATCGAACTGCACTTTTGATTCCTTATACACTTCCGTTTTGCCACTGGCAATATCCATCTTGTAAATGGTTGCCGGGCTTACATAAGAAGTAAATACATAGTAGGTTTCTTTCTCTTCCTTTTTTCCGGAAAAGCCACCGGCAGTTCCCAGGCCCGGTAACTGTACTTCCCTTAGCTGTTTGCCGGTATGATCGTATTGATACACTTTATTGATTGCATCTTTTAAATATGAGCAAAAGATATTACCGCCAACAGCCAAAGCACTCAGCACTTCAGGCTTTGCTTCGATCAGTGTTTTCCAGTTAGCAATTTGCGGACTGGCAACAGGGGCCGTAACCAGCCTGTTGGTTGGCGCATCCTTATCCGTTTGGATGTAGAAAAAATTATCATCCACATCCACTATGTTATGGTTATTCTTCATATCTGTTACGATTGGAATAACTGGGCTGCCAGGCTTGCTGAGGTCCTGCACATACAGCGCATTACCATAGGTTTCGTTGGCAGTTGAAATAAACAGCCATCTTTCATCCTCACTTAAATAGCCGCCGATATATCTCACGGGATGTGCATCATCGCCATACACCAGTTTATCTGCAGATTGCGGCGTACCCAGTTTATGGTAATATAATTTGTGGTTGTCATTTTTTGCAGATAGAACATTGCCACCCTTTCTTTCGTAGTTGCTGTAATAAAAACCATCATTACCTCTCCAGCTTGCACCGCTGAATTTAAGTTCCAGCGTATCGCCGGTTTGTTTTTTGGTAACAGCATCCATCACAACGATCTTTTGCCAGTCGCTGCCTCCTTCTGAAATATTGTAAGCAGCCATGCTGCCATCTTTTGAAAAGTTGATGCCCGCCAGTGATGTAGTTCCGTCTTTTGAAAATTTATTAGGGTCCAGGAATTCTTCCGGCTGGCTGCTGCCATCTGCTTCCCGGTATAACACACTCTGGTTCTGTAGTCCGGAATTTTTATAATAATACATATACTTTCCCTGGCGAAAGGGGGCTGAATATTTTTCGTAGTTGAACAGTTTTTCGTACCTGGCTTTAATGGCATCCCTGAACGGAATTTGCGAAAGATAATTTTGAGTTACTGCATTCTCCTCTTTAACCCAGGCTGCTGTTTCGGCGCTGGTATCATTTTCAAGCCAGCGGTATGGGTCGGGCACTACGGTGCCGAAATAAGTATCTTTTACAGTGGTATCTTTCCTGGTTTGCGGGTACTTCACTTCAATGGTTTTATAACTGGTTAGTGTTGATTTATTATTGTTGTTGTTGTTGCAGGCGTACAGTAAAACAAAGCAGGCGGCAAAAGTTAATATACGTAGCATGATGGTTTGGTTTATCAGGTAAGATAAGATTATTTTGGAAACAGGGAAAGCAATACTTATCCATTTACAGCCTTGGGCTACCAAGGCAATGGCATTGCAAAGGATTGATCAACAACTGCCCTTTGTTTGCATTACGGCTTCGTGGTAAAAGCTCTTTTTTTGGTACTTTTGATGTAGAAAGAAAATTATGACAAAACTCTCGGTAAACATAAACAAGCTGGCTACGCTGCGTAACAGCCGTGGTGGCAATAATCCCGACCTGGTAAAAGCAGCTAAAGATATTGAGCGCTTTGGTGCAGATGGCATAACTGTCCATCCCCGGCCTGACGAGCGCCATATTCGTTATGCGGATGTGTACGAACTGAAGAAAGTGATCAGCACCGAATTTAATATTGAAGGCAATTGCACGGAGCAAAGCTTTGTTGACCTGGTAC
>JBJTMN010000527.1:0-3748 GCA_046070545.1 Ferruginibacter sp. | reverse complement strand
ACGCAACTTTCAGAAATTATTACCGCATTTGTGTGCAGGACCCAACAACAGTGGTTAAACGAAATGGCGTGGTAATGACCGGGCTCATCAAAAACTTCTTTTACGAATACATGGACTCTACCGGTGGTGATTATTATACTGCAGATAAACCCATACTGGTATCGCAATATACTCCTAACAAAAATCAATGCTGGGCGTTTAATAATAACCAGTACGGCGACCCGGAGATGATCTACCTGAGCCCCATTGAACAGGGACAGAAATCTGTTTTATTTTATACCAGCTCTAAATTCGGTATTGATTATGTATACTCAAATATTACCGTACCTACAGCAGGTATCGCTTCTTTAAAAGTGGATGGAGTTCCTTTGCCGGCTGCACAGATCAAAGTGCATCCCAATAATCCTGCTTATTCTGTAGCATTTGCAAACCTTACCAATGCCGATGCCCAACATACCATAACCAGCGATTCTGCTTTCACTGCATTGGTCTATGGCATTGGATATTTTGAAAGCTATGGCTACAATGTGGGTACATTAATAAATAACCTGAATTTTTACAGTGAAATAAAAAACACAAACAGCACCAGCAGCCAGACTGATACTTTTACCTGTAAGAATACACCCGTGCGCCTGTTTGTAAAGATTGCCCAGCCGGCAACTTCTATACACTGGAAACTGAGCCAGGTTCCGGGAATCTTTCCTAATGTTGATTCTGTTATAACAAACCCAGTACCTTTTGCAACACAGACCATTAATGGCAGAAATTATTATGTTTACAGTTTGCAGCAGGACTTCAATTTTTCCACCAATGGCACTTTTTATTTACCTGTTATTTATCAATCTGCCGTTATACAAAATTGCAGCCAGGTAGATTCAGCCTCTGTAAAAATTGTTGTAAAAGACGGTCCTGCTGCAGATTTCAGCATATCAGCCCTTAACTGTTTAAAAGACACTGTTCATTTTACCGGCACTTCAAACACGGCAGGCTTTAACATCGTAAATTATTTATGGAATTTTGATGATGCCACTACGCAGAATACAGTCAATGCAAATAAATTATTTACAACTGCCGGTTTACAACATATCCGTTACCGCATTTATCCGGATAACGGCTGCGCCCCCGGCGATATCACCAAAACACTGACCATCTCTCCTACTCCTACTGCGGTTGTAGGTGCCAGCACACCGATCTGTGCCAGCGATTCGGTTCTGATTTCTGATACCTCTGCTATTGCAAGCGGCAGTATTACCAGCTGGCATTATTTCTTTGGCGATGCTACCAACCTGGTAAGAACTATCAATACACCCTTTTATCATACTTACACATCACCGGGTACTTATACCATTAAACTGGTTACTACATCAAACAATGGCTGCATCAGCGACACCGGGTACAGATCTGTAACTGTATTTGCAAAACCAATTGCCCTGTTTGGCACTGCCACCGGTCTTTGTGTACGTGACTCGGTACATATTACCGATACATCATCCATTGCCATTGGCAGTATTGCAAGCTGGCATTATGATTTTGGAGACGGCAATACATTGGTAAGAAATACCAATTCAGCTTTCTATCATCCATACAATACGCCGGGAACTTTTATTTTATCACTGGTTACCATTTCAGATATGGGCTGCCCCAGTGATACTTTCAGAAGAACGATCATTGTAAATGATAAACCCCGGGCCGATTTTACCATCAGTGCAGTGAACTGTTTAAAAGATACCGTTTACTTCAATCATATAAATCCTTCAGGTACTTTCACTATCACGGGCTATCTATGGAACTTTGATGATGCAACCACCCAAACAACCATTGATGCCCGGAAGAAGTTTACAACAGCAGGTATTCAGAATATCCGCTACCGCATTTTTACGGCTGCCGGTTGTACCGGGGATACCACCAAAACGATCAATATTTTTGATAGCCCCATCAGCAGGCTGGGCGTTACTGCCACCAATTGCGTGGATTCAGTCTTGATTTCCGATACTTCATCTATTGCAGCAGGCAGTATCAGCAGCTGGAAATATGATTTCGGAGATGCTACTTCAATCACCCGAACTACCAACACGCCTTTCTATCATCACTATGCATTGCCCGGAACTTATAATGTATGGCTGGTAACCACTTCAACCAATGGCTGCACCAGCGATACGGCAAGAAAGACGGTATCGGTTTATGTAAAACCGCTATCTGATTTTTCAGTTTCGGCAACCAATTGCTTAAGAGATACCGTATACTTTAATCATATTAATCCACCGGGTGTATTCAATATTACCGGCTACCTGTGGAGTTTTGATGATGCTACCACACAAACAAACATCGACGCTAAAAAGAAATTTACAACAGCCGGCGTACAAAATATCCGCTACCGCATTTTTACAGCTGAAGGCTGCACGGGTGATACTACCAAACAGATAACCATTGCACCCGATCCCGTTTCAAAACCAGGTGTACTGGCTGCTGGTTGCAGCAATGCGCCCATGTTAATTACAGATACTTCGGCAATAAGCAGCGGGACCATCGTTAGCTGGAAATATGATTTTGGCGATCTTACTTCACTCACCCGCGCTACCAATACGCCCTTTACACATACCTATACCAGTGCAGGCACTTACACACTTTCGCTCATCACAACATCAGCTTTGGGTTGTACAAGTGATACGGCCTGGAAAACAATTGTGATCAGCGATAAACCACTTGCTCCATTTAGCTTTACCGGTACCCCATGCGTGAACAATACATTTACTTTTACATCAGCCTTGCCCATGGCACCGGGTACAAGCTGGTATTGGGATTTTGGTGATTCACAGATCTTAAACACCACTTCGGGCAATACGGCAACGCATGCCTACAGTAACCCCCAAACCAATATTACTGTTAAACATACCGTAAGCGTTGCAGGTTCTGTTTGCCCGGCAGATACCACGATGCAGATCATACCGGTCATTCATCAAAACCCGGCTGCATCTTTCAGCATCAAAAAAGATACAGCCTGCGAAAGCATTCCACTTGCATTTACATCTGCCGCTGCCGGTATAAGTGCCTGGAACTGGAATTTCGGTAATGGCACCGGAACTGCTGCCCCACCCTTTAACAGGGCTTACCCCAATGCAGGTACCTACAATATTTCTTTAACTGTTACCGATCTGAACAATTGCAGATCTTTGCCTGCAACTGATGTGCTGGTAATTAATCCAACTCCCATTGTTAATGCAGGGCCTGATAAAATTGCCTATTATGGATACCCGGTAATGCTGGATGCATCTGTATTACCGCCATCTGCCTATAATTTTTTATGGACGCCTTCCGCCGGACTAAGTGCCACCAGTATTTTAAGGCCAACAGCATTACCATCTGTAAATACAACCTATATTTTACAGGCCGAAGATGTGAATACACATTGCAAGGCAACCGATGCTGTTTTTGTAAAATCAGTTACAGAAGTATATATACCCAATTCTTTTACACCCGATGGTAATGGCAGAAATGACAAATGGGAAATTCCATCACTGGCTCAATACCCGGATGCGCTGGTAACCATTTTTAACCGCTATGGTCAAAAAATATTTGAAACAAAAAATTACGTTAACAACATGTGGGATGGTACCTTTAAGGGAACAAAACAACCAAATGGAACCTACGTTTATTTCATTAACCTTAACGACAGCAGGAAACAGGTTTTCCAGGGTGTTATTACAATAATCAGATAACATATGCAACCTAAAATACTGATAGCAGATGA
>JBJTMN010000526.1:0-2333 GCA_046070545.1 Ferruginibacter sp. | reverse complement strand
ATTATTTGTGCATCGAAAGTTTCCGTACCATTTCATTGGAAGCAGATTCTGCATAGGTGCCAAAAGCGCTGATAAAACTGCCCTTTATCTTTCCGTCCTTCGACTCAACAGCATATACCACATTTTCATCGCCGGGATCCGTTTCTCCTTCAAACCGGTACACTTCTACAATCTCAAATTCATCGGGGTTTAAACAAACCTTGTTTTCGCTGCACATCAGTTTATCAAAAGCTATATTAAAGTCGGTGGTAAACCCTCTCAGTTTCAGATCCTTCAATGCTTCGGTAACTGTATCGTATGTTTTCATGTTGATTATTTTATTAAAATTACGAAATCTGGTTTTCTGCCTTTACTTTATTAAAAGATAAATACACAACCACCAGTAGTGTAACGGCGGCTGTGATCAGAAAAGTGGTTGTTGCTCCAAAATTGAACCACAATAACCCGCAAAGGCTGCTGGCTATTAAGGCACAGATGCTTTGAAAGCCTGAATAGGTACCAATGGCAGTTGCTGTTTCATTTTTATCAATAATATTGCTTATCCACGCTTTTGATATACCTTCTGTGGCAGCTGCATATACACCATACAGCAGAAACAACAGCAGAAAAATGTAGATATTATGGTTAAAAGCGAATCCAATATACACGAGGCTGAATACAAACAACCCGGCTATGAATATCCTTTTAAGCCCCATTTTATCGGCAATAATGCCGATGGGGAATGCTGTTGAGTCGAAGGACGGAAAGATAAAGGGCAGTTTTATCAGCGCTTTTGGCACCTATGCAGAATCTGCTTCCAATGAAATGGTACGGAAACTTTCGATGCACAAATAATTCTATATTTATTGTTTAAATCATTGTACATGCCCCAGGAATTAAACCGCAGGAATTTTATTAAAACAACAGCACTTACAGGAGCTGCACTTACATTCACCAATTCTATCAAAGCATTTTCACCCGCCAAAAAAGATAAGGTTCGCATTGGTATTATCGGAGCTGGTTTCCGGTCGCACGAACACATGGGCAATTTTTTACAGCGGGATGATGTGGAGATCACTGCCATTGCCGATCCGCAGCAGCGCAGTGTGGATGAGGCCCTGGCAGTTTTCAAAAAATACAATCGTCCCGAGCCCGTTGTTTACAAGAACGGTAATGAGGATTATAAAAATTTATTGAAAAGAGATGACGTGGATGCGGTGATGATCTGCAGCCCCTGGGAATGGCACAGCATACAGGCTATAGACGCCATGAATGCGGGAAAGATCTGCGGCGTGGAAGTTTGTGGTGCAGTAAAACTGCAGGAATGCTGGGATGTGGTAAATACTTCAGAAAGAACAAAGGTTCCGTTAATGATGATGGAGAATGTTTGTTACCGCAGGGATGTGATGGCTGTATTGAACATGACCCGCAAGGGTATGTTTGGCGAATTGCTGCATGCCCAGGGCGGATATGAACACGACCTGCGTGGCGTGCTTTTCAATGATGGTAAAACAGCGTATGACAGCGGTGTTGAATTTGGTAAGAATGCCTACAGTGAAGCACAATGGCGTACAGCCCATAATTTAAACCGTAACGGAGAGCTATACCCTACCCATGGCCTGGGCCCGGTTGCCGTAATGATGGATATTAACCGGGGGAACCGGATGACGAAGCTTTCTTCCATTGCATCCAGGGCCAAAGGCTTACATAAGTATATTGTAGAGCATCCGAAAGGAGGGCCTGATCATCCCAATGCCAAACTCAATTTTAAATGTGGTGATATTGTGAACACCCAAATACAATGTGCCAATGGTGAGACGATCTTACTAACACATGATGTGTCTTCCCCACGCCCCTATAATTTAGGTTTTCGTGTACAGGGAACAGAAGGTTTGTGGCAGGACTTTGGCTCGGGTGGCAATAAACAGGGATTTATTTATCTTCAAAAAGAAATGAACCACAGCCATAAATGGGATAATACAGAAAAATGGCTGACAGATAATGATCATCCGCTGTGGAAAAAATACGGCACCAAAGCAGAAGGTGCCGGGCACGGTGGTATGGATTTTTTTGTTGACCACGCATTCATTGAATGCATAAAACGGGGAACAGAATTTCCGTTGGATGTATATGACTATGCAAGCTGGTACTCCATTACACCGCTCAGTGAAAAAAGTATACTGGAAGGCGGACAGGTTCAGAACATACCGGATTTTACAAGAGGAAAATATAAAACCAGGAAGCAGATATTTGCTTTGGATGATGATTATTAACCGCAGATTGAATGATTTTTCTGATTTTGCTGCTTCCTGTACAATAAAGATATGATGTACAAGAGTGCGACGCCACTGAAG
>JBJTMN010000525.1:0-5069 GCA_046070545.1 Ferruginibacter sp. | reverse complement strand
TTTCATATTTTTATTGCGTGGCTGCCTGTCAAGATACGACGAACGCCAGGCTCTTACACCTGCCCTGTATTTTGAAAAAGACGGCAAGGCTGTGGTATTTACCATTATTCAATACGGGAAGGCCACCTCTTACAGTTCGGGGCCCAAGGGTACTTACAAAAGTATGAGCACTAATTATTTTATACAGGCCAATGATGCTGCCAGCGGTGAACTGTTAAGCAATAAAAAAATAAAGCACCACAGTGATATCAGGTTTCACCCGGTAACTGTAATGGGCGCTGGTAATGGCAGGGCCTGGGTTTTTATCGGAGAACTGCTGGCGTACGATCCTTTTACACTGGAGAAAATTGCTGACCGGGAAATAATTGAGACAAAGAATCCGCAGTTGAAAGGCAAAATGCCTGATGAGGAAAGGTATTATGAATTTGACCGCAATACGAACGCCATTTTGATAACGGCAACGGATGGCATGAAATATCTTTTATCAACGGCTGACCTGAAAGCATCTGCTATTGATGAAGATGGTATTTCTAAAAACCCGGTAGAGGCAAAAATGAAAGCATTAAAAAAGCAGGAAGATTCGCTGGAACTGCTGTACCGCTCCGGTTATGACCGCTATCGTGGCTTTAACAGGTTGTATACAGACAGGAAGATCAGCTATGCTGCTTATGAAGACAGCACCAAAAATTTCAGCCGGCTGCAAGACAGCATCAGCAAAAGAAAAAGCAATATCCGTGATGAGCTAAACGACCTGGACAACCTGCAGGACGCGGCCCGGGAAATGGAAAGCAAAATAGAAAGCCTGGCAGGAAGCAGCAGCAAAAGCTATAGTAATATCTGTACAGCAGTTGATACTTTTAATGGCAAATGGTTTGGCCTTTTAAGTGCTGCCGACCTGGAAAAGCCCGATGACCGTTTCAGGTATCGCTCCGTTTATACAGAGACTGCCAGGAATAAATTCTATACAGCCACTGTTACAGTTAAAGATCCCGCAAAAAAATCCTCGGAACTGATGGTTGCTGCACCGGAAAAATTAAATGAAGCCGTTTATCTGCAAGGTGGATTTTTGCTGGATAAACATACTGCATTGCCTGTACACCTGAAAAATGAAGAAGGCTTTATTGTTTGTTACAAAGAGAAAGTAGGTAATACCGGTAATATCATGCTATCCAGAATTGATCTTATGGGCCATTCCAAATGGTCTCTTAATTGCGAACTCACAGAATTTGAAGACTGGATATTTACCGGCAACCGTCTTATTGTTCTGGGCAGAGATAATAAAGAAATATCTTCCGGCACGGCCAACCTGTTACTGATCATCGACCTGCAAAGCGGTAAGGCGGTGAAGCATGATTATTTTACCAATAAAATGCGTTGACGATAATTACTTCTTTTCTATCTTGAATGGATGCGCTTCGGTTGTAAGCACTACTTTTTTAAAGTCAAGAGTGGATGGCGGTGCAAAAATGAGGTAGGCATATTTCAATGTCTCGCCAAAGAAAAAGCTTTCCATCGAATTTGTTTTTTCGTAGGTCTGCACATTTTTTAAAGAAGCAAAACCAACATCATTTCTGCAATGATCCAGGATGCTTTGTACCATTGTTTTTCCCTGCCATAGATATTTTGCCTGGCCGGTTAAACGGTACATGTAAAAATTACTTTCCAGGTTTTCGGGCCTTAAAATATAGTAGGCGCTGGTAATGGTATCGGCTTTAAAATCAAACTCCTCCGGTTCTATGTTGAATTTGGTCCACATGTAATAATTGGCCTCTTGTATTTTGCTACCGGTTTGTACATCGCCTGAAAAGGCACACAGGCCTGCATAAAAAGCTTCCAGGGCGCCATATTTAGTATCTATTATTTTACCGGTATTCATATCAACCTGGTGCATGAACCAGCCCTTACCTGTTTTACTGATGTAATGTTTTTTGATGGCAGCATTGTGTACATCAAATGCATTTTTAAAATCCTTATCACCAAATAACAGCCAGCTTTTGTACAGGTATTCGTAATATGAATCAATGTAGGCGCCAATATGGCTTCTGTTATTTACCCATTCGCCGGTTTCTACGTCTATCTGCTCTCCTACCAGGTTTAATGTGCTCCGGTGATCGTACACATACATCATTCCCTTCTTGGCAGCATCATAGTATTTTTGATTGCCGGTTATTTTAGAAAGTTTGCCAAACTCCATCATTAAAGTACCTATCTCTGCCGGGTTATTGATGCCATCCCTTGTTTTGCCGGTTTGCAAATGCACATAGCGGTAAGGCATTCCTGTCTTTGAGTTAAAGGCCGGCATCAAACGATCGCCCAGGTCTTTAGCCAGGACAAGAAATCTTTTATCCCCATCCATTTCATAAGCTGTTAGCAAGCCTGCCAGTAACCGGATGGTAATTTCAAAAACCTGCACATCATTGTCAATATTAAAATCGAGTTTGGTTAAGATAAGGTCTTTGGCTTCTTTTGCCTCGGTTGTTAAACCAAGTAAGGTAAATGTATCAAAAGCATCAACCGGTGTCATCAGCATCGATGTTTTGTACCAGGTCTTAGCATTTTTAGTAAGGGGTTTCAGATCATCGGCACCCCAGGCATAGTCCTTATAACCTTTCCAGGCGTGCTGTGCAGCTTCTTTCACTTTGTTACACATTTCCTTTTTCATGGCTTCGGTAAAAGGGGCATCCTTTTGCGCCGTTAATGAAATAGAGAACAAAAGGATGATCATTGTAAAAAGGAACCTGGACTGTATCATTATCTTTTTAATTTAAGAACACTAAAGATAATGATATGCAGGGGCATAAAAAAGAGTCTGTTGCCAGACTCTTTATAGAAAATATGCTAATTATAAATTACCATCTTCCACCACCACCGCTGTTGCGGTTGTTGCCATATCCGCCACGGTTTCCACCGCCGTAACTGCTTCTCTGTTCTCTTTCTTTTGCTACTGAAACAGACATTGCACGTCCTTCCACTTCTTTGTTGTTAAGACCCAGCATAGCGTCTTTTCCTTCATCTTCAGAAGGCATTTCAACAAAACCAAAACCACGTGATCTTCCGGTCTCTCTGTCAGTAATTACTTTAGCAGAAGAAACTTCGCCAAAAGTTGAAAAAAGTTCGTTTAACTCAGCATCGCTGGTGTTAAAGCTCAGATTTGAAACATAAATGTTCATAAAACTTAAAAATTAAAATAAAATAAATAAAATACCTGTGCAGTAATGAGAAAGCAGACTTAAAAGACGAGAAAACTGTTACGGGTAGGAAAACTACTAATAATTGAATCTATCTGTACTGTGTGCTCACAGCGTTAATGTACAATGCAAATGTACGCTTAGTAAACCAGAGTAACTAATAAATCTTTGTTAACGGGCACCCTGACCTGAAAATTATCAGAGATCAGGGCTCTTATTTTACATAAGTGCCCTGATCTGCAGCTGATAAGTGGTCAGGCAGTTTTTTTGCCCATCCCCAAAACGGCACCTACTATAGCACCCGTTAATGCCGACATAACGGTAGATGCAGCAACATCTGCTGCCATACCGGTTCTGCTTAATATGGTTGATGTAGCGTATGCCATGCAATCGTAACCCACTCCCATCAGTAATCCGATAACTGCAGCGGTAATGAAGCCGGTTGTCATGCTGTTTACATTGGCTTTAATGAAAATAAAGGCCATTAAGAAACCCATAGCCAGGTTACCTATGATCAGGTACAGAAAATCGGGTTCAGGCCTGGCAATATTGCCCGCAATACCAGGATGGCTGGTCATGAAATTCATGAGTAAGATCCCGTAAATTAACCATCCCAACAGGAAGAAAAGTACCCCGCCTGTGATACCTCCCATTAATAATTTTTTGATGTCCATAAGTATAGTTTTTGGTGATTTAAGAAAAGTGTTCACTCAAAATAATACTTCATTCATCAAAATGCAAGCATGGCTTATGAAATGCACAAAAATGCCGGCAGGATGTTAGTAAGTGGCAATGAGCAGTAAAACCAGAATTAACAGGAGATCTTATTTTTTTGCCAGCGCCTTATCGATCTGCTGACCAAAGAAATACCCGGCTATTCCCCCGGCTACAGCACCAACCAGCAACCATAAAAGATCCGGTCCTGCTGCAAAGTATGTTATGCCAATACCTAATACACAAAAGAATATTACTGCTACAAGTACAGCACTTTTATTATTTTTCGCTTTTTCGGCACTGGCTGGCTGATGATGTTCGTGATGATGTTTTCTTTTCTTAGACTGTGGCATTTTTTTGTTTGAATGTACGATTATTTTTTTGGAAAATGATCAACTTAATTGAGCCAGTTCCCGTGCATATTCATATTGCAGATCTTCATGCATACCTGCGATGCCCCTGGCTGTTTTTTTAAGCTGGCTTTGGTACATATTTTTTATTACCAGGTTCTTTTCAACAGGTATTCCCGAATCTTTAAGTGTTCTGCAAAAAAACAACAACAGTTTTACTTCAGTTTCAGGCGAGCCGGTATAGCGGATGTATTTATTTAAGGTGCGTAGAATTTTTCGCAGGCTCTTCTTTACAAAATACAGGTTCGAGGTATTCATGTCGAGGAACTGTTCCTCCATCTCTCTTTTTATATTTTCAATATAGGCATGTTCATCAAAAGCTTCAAACAACAGGTAAGTGAGCAGTTCCTTGTTTTCTTTTTTAAATTTTGCCAGCCTTATACACAGGTCTGCCAGCTGTTCTGCAGGTATATTATTTAATTCCAGTTTCAGTTCATGAATGGTAGCTGCTTTCATGCAGCTAAAATAGGCAGATTTTGTGCAGGTTCAGTTCATCAGAAATGATTAAAAGAAAAAACCCTCATTGCTGAAGGTTTTTCACAGGTGTTCTCTTGCTTGAATTACAAGCTGATCATAGGATTTGGATGGTTTTTCAAAGGATACGGATGAAAACGGGTTTTTCTTAATTAACACTGTAAAGATGATAATTCTGATTATACCGGTTTGTAGCAATGCCGGTCATTTTTATGTAGTTTTTTTTCTATTTGTTTTACATGGGCAGAATTGCCCTGGCGCAAGGCCTGTATCCTGTAATCAG
>JBJTMN010000524.1:0-4220 GCA_046070545.1 Ferruginibacter sp. | reverse complement strand
CGAAGATCCTTATCTCACGGGTACCATGGGCGTTGCATTTGTTACAGCCATGCAGGGAAGCAACCCCAATTATTTTAAAACCATTTGCACAGCCAAACATTTTGCTGTACATAGCGGCCCCGAGCCAACCCGCCATGAATTTAATGCTGCGCCGATAAAAAAGGATCTTTGGGAAACCTATTTGCCTGCATTTAAAATGCTGGCGCAGCAGGGTAAAGTGTATTCCTTTATGTGCGCTTACAACCGCCTGTATGGCGAGCCTTGCTGCAGCGATCCTTTTTTATTGACTGATATACTGAGAAAGAAATGGGGCTTTACAGGATTTGTTGCAACAGATTGCGGAGCGGTATGGGATATGTTTATGTATCATCATACCGCAAAAGATTCTGTTGAAGGAATGGCAAAAGCAATCAGGGCTGGTGTTGATAACCATTGCATGGGTTATGCAGGAGCTGTTATTCCGGCAATTAAACAAGGCTTGCTGAAAGAGGCAGAACTGGATACGGCTGTGGCAAGATTATTAAGAGCCAGGTTTAAGCTGGGTATGTTTGAAGCTGCTTCTCTGGATCCCTATGCTTCCATACCATTCAGTGTTGTAAATAATGAAGAACACAGGAAATATGCATTGGAATTGGCAAACCAATCCATCGTTCTTTTAAAAAATAAAAATAATATTCTCCCTTTATCAAAAAAGATAAAAAGGATTGCTGTTATTGGTCCCAATGCAAACGATGCAGAGGTTCCGTTAGGCAATTATAATGGCGAACCCGCTCATGTTACAACAGTTTTGGAAGGGTTAAAAAATGTGTTAGGGAAAAATGCAGAAATACAATACCAGAAGGGTTGTTATGTTGTTGATACCATGAATTACAACCGTGACAAAGATTTTAAGCCGGCAATAGAAACTGCAAACAATGCCGATGCTATTATTTTTGTTGGCGGCATTTCGCCCAGGCTGGAAGGCGAAGCCTTGCAGGTTAAGATTGATGGCTTTGATGGAGGAGACAAGACAAATCTTGATCTGCCTGAAGTACAAACGGCTTTACTCAAAGAACTGAAAAAAACGGGCAAGCCAATCATACTGGTCTTAATGAACGGGAGTGCACTTTCCATTAACTGGGAAAATGAAAACATGGATGGCATCATTGAGGCCTGGTACGGAGGAGAGGCGGCAGGCACGGCAGTTGCCAACGTGTTGTTTGGTGAGTATAACCCTTCCGGAAGACTGCCTGTTACATTTTACAGATCGATCAGCGATATACCTGCTTTTGATGATTATAGCATGAAAGGTAAAACCTATCGCTATTGTGAGAAACAGGTTTTATATCCTTTTGGCTATGGATTGAGTTATGCAAAATTCAGCTATAGTGATCTGAAATTGTCATCGCCGGTATTGAAAGATAAAGTTGGAATAACAGCTACTGTTAAAAATACCGGAAATGCAGATGGGGACGAAGTGGTGCAGTTATATATTCATCAGCAAGGCCAGCATGCAATTAAAGAGCTGAAAGGGTATCAACGGGTGCATTTGAAAAAAGGCGAATCGAAGAAAATATTTTTTACATTAAAACCAGGTGATCTGCAGCATTATAGTGAAACCAAGGATGACCTGACTGTATTGCCGGGAAAAGTGGAAGTAATGGTTGGCGCTTCATCGCAGGGTATAAGATTAAATGCTTCATTTGTAATACAAGATAAATGATACAAATTTTAAGAACAATATTGGTTTTCTCTTTTGTAATTGTTGCCTGGCTATTACCTGCACAGGATTTACAACCCCGCCCTACAAAAGCGCAGTTGCAATGGCATGATATGGAGTTTTACCTGTTCATGCATTTTGGCCCCAATACTTTTACCGACCTGGAATGGGGGCATGGTAATGAGAAAGAAGAAGTATTCAACCCAATCAGTTTAGATTGCGAACAATGGTGCCGCATTGCAAAAACTGCCGGTGCAAAGGGAATCATCATTACAGCCAAACACCACGATGGATTTTGTTTATGGCCCAGTAAATACAGCAAGCATACTGTTAGGGAAAGCAAATGGAAAAACGGAAAGGGAGATGTGCTGAAGGAATTATCTGCCGCTTGCAAAAAATATGGATTAAAATTCGGAGTGTACATTTCTCCCTGGGACAGAAACCATCCAGATTACGGAACCTCAACATACAATGATGTGTTTGTGAAAATGATGAAAGAGATATTTACAAACTACGGACCCATTTGGGAGCTTTGGTGGGATGGTGCCAATGGCGAAGGCCCCAACGGAAAGAAACAGGTGTACGATTGGAAAAGATTTGAAAGAACGGTCCGTGAACTTTCTCCAAATACGGTTGTGTTTAGTGATATTGGCCCCGATGTACGCTGGTGCGGAAACGAGGATGGCATTGCCGGAAAAACAAACTGGAATACGCTGGATACTGCAGGGTTTACAAGAGGTGCAGGTGCACCAAAACAAGAAGTGCTGAATACAGGAAATGAAGACGGCAAGACTTGGATACCTGCTGAGTGTGATGTCAGCATCAGACCCGGATGGTTTTACCACAAAGCGGAAGACGGAAAAGTAAAAACACCGGAGCAATTATTTGATCTGTATTTAAAAAGTGTTGGCCGTGGTGCTAATTTACTGTTGAATGTACCGCCAGATGGCAAGGGGTTGATCAATGGGTATGATTCTGTATCATTGACTGGGTTTAATAAATTGCTTACAAAAAATTTCGGTGTTAACCTATTCCAAAACTCAGCTACCTATCATCTTTTTCATGGAATTTTAAAGAAGGCTCCGGCGCTAAGTGATGGTAGTTATAAAACAGTGGAGCCGCTTACAGAGGCAGTTCAGGAGTCGGTAGGCCTTGAACTTAAATTGAAAAAAAACACGAAAGTTAATTGCGTTGTTTTGAATGAAGATCTTTCAAAGGGCCAGCATTGCAGTAAATTCAAGTTACTGATGTTTAACAACAAAGACGAACTGGTAAAAGAGATATACGGAACTACTATTGGTAGAAAAAGAGTTATTACATTTCCGGCAGTCAATATCAATACAATAGAACTAACCATTGAGGAGCAAAAAGATTCAACAAGAGTAACTGAAATTGAAGCGTATTTGATCGATGAAAAGCTGATCGAAAAATAACTATCTGCCTTTAAATTCAGCTTTTCTTTTTTCCAAGAAAGCGGTAGTGCCTTCTTTCATATCTTCAGTTATAAAACAATCGCCGAAAGCTTCTACTTCTTTGTCGTAGCCGCTTTTACCATTGGTGTAAGCGCTGTCGCTAACAACCGCAACATTGATACACTCAATAATTTTACCAATGGCAATAGGTGCTTTACTCATGATCACACTCAGAATATCCTTCGTTCTTTCCAGTAAACTTTCTGCAGTGCAAACATGGTTTACCAGCCCTAATTGTAAAGCTTCATTAGCGTCAATTAAATGAGCCGTCATTTGCAGTTCCATACTTTTTCCTTTGCCTACCAGTTGTGTAAGGCGTTGAGTGCCGCCATAGCCGGGTATCAATCCTAAATTAACTTCTGGCTGGCCAAACTTTGCATTCTCGCTGCATAGCCTGAAATGACAGGCCATAGCGAGTTCGCAGCCGCCACCCAATGCAAAGCCATTTACGGCTGCTACAATGGGTTTTTTGCTGTTCTCTATTTTAAAGAAAACATCCTGTCCCCTTTTGGCCAGTGCCATGGCTTCTTCTTTATTCAAGCCGCCAAACTCGCTGATATCTGCACCTGCAACAAAAGCCTTTGGGCCTGCACCGGTTATGATCGCTGTTTTTATATCTGCATTGCTGTACACTTCATCAATAGCTGCATCCAGGTCGGTAAAAACCTGTTTGTTTAAAGCATTTAATTTATCTGGGCGGTTGATGATAATAGTGAAAATGCCGTTCTCTAATGTTGTTAAAAGTGTTTGGTACATAAAGTTTGTTTAAAAATTCCTGTTTTGTTTAACCCAGTCTTTTATATAATCAGCAATTTCGGAGGTAGTGGCACCAGGAGCAAATAATTTTCAAACTCCCATTTTATTCAGTTCAGCCATATCTTCTTCAGGAATGATACCGCCGCCGGTTAGCAACACATCATTCATTTCCTTAGCTTTCATCAGCGCAATGATCTTTGGGAAAACGGTATTGTGTGCACCACTGAGAATGCTTACACCGATGGCATCCACATCTTCCTGCAAGGCAGCATTTACGACCATCTCGGGCGTTT
>JBJTMN010000523.1:0-3232 GCA_046070545.1 Ferruginibacter sp. | reverse complement strand
CCGGCATCTTCCTTATTTTCCTGTAATACCCCCGGATGATTAAAATCTTCCGGTTCATACAGCGGTAAATTATTATCTCCAAAAAGACTACTTAAAAAGCCAAAGCGCTTTTTTCTTTTTTTGCTGCGCAGATGATCGAGCGATTTGGTGATGGTTATCCTGTAAATCCAGGTAGATAACAATGATTCTTCATTAAAATGCTGAATGGAGCGGAAGACCTGGATAAAGACTTCCTGGGCAATGTCCTCAGCTTCCATATGATGTTGCAGTAAACCCAGTGCAGTATTGAATACCTTATCCTGGAAAAGAGTTACCAGTTCCTTAAATGCAGATTCCTCCCCCTGGCGGAGGCCAAAAATTAATTCCTGTTCAATCAAAAGGTGGTGCGCTTTATGCTTAGACGGTGAAAAATAGCAATTCCTTCGCTTAACCGGCGGGTTTGTTGAAACTTTTTATGAAACGGGTTATTGATCCATTGAATTGTTCAGCTTCATTAAAAAGGAAACGGTGTTCAATGGGTATGACATAAATGGGGAAATCCTTTAGTTCCTGTTCAAATTTTTCCAGTCTTACTGCGTCTTTCTCGGTGGTTAATACCAGTTTTTTATCCTGTTGTATCTTATCAAACTGTTGTTTGATCTCTTTCAGGTCGTTGCTGTGGAAGATGTGATGATCGGCAAACCTCAGCATATCGTAACTGTCGGCATGTTTTGCCAGGTGCTCCTTGATGGGCCTGGGATTTGCAATACCGCATACCAGCAGGATACCGTGGTTATGTTCAACATCAATGACCTGTTTGGTGAACAGGTGAAAAGGCTTTCCATATTCAATGGTTGTAAAATATACCGACTGGTTCGCAGCAGGACGGATCTCTGCTATGATCTTGTTCTTTTCTGCATCTGACAGGTCAGCCCTGCATTTGGTTACAATAATGATATCAGCCCGCTTACTGCTGCTTCTTACATCACGCAGGTCGCCGGCCGGCAGAATAAAATCACGGGTGTATAAATTTGAAAAATCTGTGAGGATAATATTCAGGCCAGCCTTTACCTGCCTGTGCTGAAAGGCATCATCCAGGATGATCACGTTGGTTTCGGGCCGCTCATGCAATAGTTGAGGAATGGCTACTATCCTTTCTTCGCCCACAGCTACTGTTATATCCGGAAATTTCTGGTGAAACTGCATGGGCTCATCTCCTATTTCCAAAGCCGTTGTTTCTTCATTGGCAATTGCAAAGCCAACCGTTTTTCTTTTATAGCCGCGGCTGAGTGTTGCAGTATTAAAATCATTTTTCAATAACCGGATCAGGTATTCCGTCATGGGTGTTTTGCCCGTGCCACCTGTTGCCAGGTTGCCCACACATATGATCGGGAAATTAAAAGAGGCAGATTTCAGGATGTTCTTGTCAAACAGTTTATTGCGCAACCAGATGATGGCCCCGTACAGCCAGGTGATCGGTAAGAGCAGGTATCTGAAGCTTTTTAAAAGCATAGTGTAAAGTTGAAGGTTGAGAGTTGAAAGTTTAGCAACAATTAACTTTCAATTATCCAATTACCACTCTCAATTATTTATAAAGATAGAAAAGATCGTTGTGCCGTAATTCCGTTCTGTTTTATAATTAGCAAACTTTTTATAGTTATTACGTGGTGTATGTTCCAATACAAACCAGCCTTTGGGTTTCAGTAAATTCTTTTCAAATATTTTTAAAGGCAGGTCATCAATGTTTGCCAGTGCATAGGGAGGGCCTGCAAAGATAAAATCGTACTGTTGACTGGTTGTATCAATAAACCTGAATACATCCGACTTTACCACATTAAAATTTTCAAACCCCAGTTCCGTTGAGGTCTTTTTAATGAAATCGTACATCTTACTATCCTTCTCTACAATGGTAATATCGGGTGCTCCCCTGCTTGCCAGTTCGTAACTGATGCAACCGGTACCGCCAAAAAGATCCAGTACTTTTAATGCATCAAATTCCAGGTTGTTTTGCAGGATATTGAACAGGCCTTCTTTGGCAATATCGGTAGTGGGCCTGGTATACGGCATATTTGCCGGCGGATTGATCCTTCTGCCCCCATGTATACCGCTGATTATACGCATGATGCCAACCTGAATAAATGACTGAAAAAATGTGGGGGATGATCATTGATCTCCGCAATATATGTATACTCTTCCGGCATCGCATCAAAACCGATATTCAAAAAGTATTTGTATATGGTCTCGTACAAACCAGATCTTTCATCGATCATACCGCTGATATGCAGCATAACAGAACCAGGCTCCACATCAAAACCCTTACAAACATGCAGCAAATGAAAAACACAATCATATGCATTATTGTAAACGAAAGTCTGGATAACCTGCAGGTTACCTTCTTTACAAAGCATAATGACCAGGCTGTTACTGTAAAAAACGGTAAACAAATGATTGCCTGCGGGCAGATCCCTGTTGACCAATGCCGAAAATACATGTGTTTGCATGGCAAGAGGTAAACTGACGGAAAAAATATCAGCAACAGGTTGCGGCAGGCGAAAAACATTATACAGGTTGTGCTTGTACAAAAAATCCGAACGTACAGGCCCCTGTCTTGCGTCGCCAAATACCAGGTTCAGCATATCCAGGTTATTGTCTGCATTCATCAATCCGGCGGGTATGATAATGCTTTCGGCAAAATTCCAGAAAATATGTGTTTTACTGTATTGCTTTTGTAATACATATTCTGTTTTGCAGATAGCTTCCAGGTTTTCTATAAGTTCATTATCGCTTAACCCGGTAGCAAAAGCATAGGTAACCACAGCTTTAAAACAGCGGTCGTTGCCTGTACAGCCAGCGAAATGCCTGTTGGGCCTGCTTCTGCAAATAACTGCGCTGTTTCAAAATCAATTTCGGGAGCCTGTATATTAAAAGATGGATTCACATGTTGCATTTCGGCGGCAAAATAAGATATTTTTGCTGACTTTATGGACAGCACTGCTATAACACCCGATTTAAAAGTAAAGGTTACCAATAAACAGATACTGAATATTGCGTTGCCCATTACACTTGCTATACTTATACCCCAGATCAATATGCTTACCAACAGCATTTTCCTGGGTAATTTAAGTACCGAGGCATTGGGTAATGCCGGCATCACCGGGGTATTTTATTTAATTTTTGCGGTTGCGGGGCACGGATTGAACAATGCCTTACAATCTGTTTTTTCACGTTATGCCGGCAGCGATCATCCCGAAGC
>JBJTMN010000522.1:0-2412 GCA_046070545.1 Ferruginibacter sp. | reverse complement strand
ATTTGTGTATAACTGCCCAGCATGGCACGGCCATGTATCAACCCGCTTACACTGAAGAATATCTGCGTTTGTATAAAAACAAAGAAGCCATAGTGGATAATGAAAAAGAAAATAAAGAACCAGCCGCTCTGCATACTGGTACTTCCGCCGTTCTCCCACACATCTCTTTGCTTTACAAACAGGGTTACACTGGCCATCTTCAGCACATTTACCAGGCCAATGATCACAGTCTCCAGGCAGTACACCAAAAACACTTCTGAGGCATTCCAGCCCTCAAACCATACGCAATACAGTGGGATAAGGTTCACCAGGATCAGCAAAAGGTCACTAACCGTTAATTTTCTTTTAAACATGAAATAAAAATTACAGATGGTTTATGCACGGAAATTAGATATTTTTGGGCATCAATTAAATACCCACCAACACGTATGCATACATTTTCGATTGCTATTCACGGCGGAGCCGGAACCATCCTTAAGGAAGATATGACCCCCGAACTGGAAAAAGCGTATATAACCGGCCTGGAAGAAGCACTGGCAGCAGGATACGCTGTATTGGAAGAAGGAGGCTCAGCTGTAAATGCTGTTAAAGCTTCTATTGTGGTGCTGGAAGATAACCTGCTTTTTAATGCAGGCCGTGGCTCGGTATTTACCAAAAAGGGATTGCAGGAAATGGATGCTGCCATCATGGATGGTAAGGACCTGTCTGCCGGTTCGGTTGCAGGCATCCGCAATGTGCGTAACCCCATTGAGCTGGCTGCCGAAGTGATGTTGCACAGCAACCATGTTTTTTTAAGCGGCAAGGGGGCCAATGATTTTGCCATCAAGCAGGGTATAAAACTGGAGCCCGATGAATATTTTTTCTCGCAGTTCCGCTACGACCAGTGGAAGGAAATAAGAGACAGTGATAATTATTCGCTGGATCATACACATAAGGGTGTAGAAGAACTGATGAAGGATAAAAAATTCGGCACTGTAGGTGCCGTGGCCTGCGACCAGGATGGCAATATTGCCGCAGCTACCAGCACTGGTGGTATGACCAACAAAAAATATGGCCGCATTGGTGATAGTCCGCTTATTGGTGCAGGTACTTATGCCAATAATGCAACCTGCGGCATCAGTTGCACAGGTCATGGCGAGCCCTTCATTTGTGCGGTAGCCGCACACGATGTAAGCTGCCTGATGGATTACAAAGGCATGAGCCTGCAGGAAGCCATGAACGAAGTGGTGAATGTAAAACTGGTGAAGATGGATGGCGAGGGAGGCATGATAGGCGTGGATGCAAAAGGAAATGTATCTATGATCTTCAACAGCGCCGGTATGTACCGTGGCATGCAGAACAGTGCAGGAGAAAAACGAATAGGAATTTATAAAGACTGATAGTGACCTGACGGTCCAGTGATACCATGAAAAAATTTGCCGTAATAGTAGCCGGGGGAACCGGAACCCGCATGAACAACATCATACCCAAACAGTTCATGCTGTTAAAAGGTAAGCCCGTATTGTATTATACCATCAACGCCTTTTTAGAGGCTTACGATGATCTACAAATTATATTAGTGCTGCCCGAAGAACATGTAGCTGCCGGGCAGGAGATCATAGATGCATTCTTCGATTACAGCCGCCTGCAGATAACCATTGGCGGCCGTACCCGATTTCACTCCGTTCAAAATGGATTGCAGCTGGTAGACGATGAAGGAATTGTTTTTGTGCATGATGCCGTGCGTTGCATGGTACCTGTTGATCTCATCCGCAGGTGCTATGATGTTGCGATGGAAACAGGATCGGCCATACCGGTAGTTGACTGCAAGGACAGTGTACGTGTGATCACTGAAGAGGGCAACGAAGCGCTTGACAGAACCACAGTAAAACTGGTGCAAACACCACAAACCTTTCACAGTAAAATATTATTACCCGCTTACCAGATAGATTATAAGGATAAGTTTACCGATGAAGCAACCGTAGTAGAAGCATTTGGACTGAAAGTACAACTGGTAGCAGGAGAGGAGAACAATTTTAAAATTACCCGGCCTGTTGACTTGGTGCTGGCAGAAGGTTTATTATAATGTTAGTATTAGAAAGATTTTTTTCAGGTTGCTGTAATAACAACTCGGTAGAAAATTAATAATAAGAGGTTTGAATGTGACCCGGTACAACTTTTTTCTAATACCGATATGCTTTACTTCTTAATCCACTTCACTACCGCAGGCAACCTGTTCAATTTAACCGCACTATACCTTTCTTCTACCGCTCCAAAGCTGCTGTAAAAAAATGCCAGGCTGGGTATATCGCTGCCTTCAAAATCCAACACCATATTTTCACAGGCATGATCCTTTATGAATGCATTGATGAGCGCATGAGAGGCACCCAATGTTTTGCCGTTGGGATGGTTGCCCACCATGATATAGTAGGC
>JBJTMN010000521.1:0-2680 GCA_046070545.1 Ferruginibacter sp. | reverse complement strand
TTCACATCCTGTGTAACAACCTTATCTCCGTCGATGGTGATCTTTAATTTTTTAACCCCGTAATATTCTTTACCATCGAGTATAAAAAATGTTTGTGAGTAACCAACCAGTTTGCCGTTCTTTTCGCTGATGGCAAGTTCGTACCGGTAATTTAATTCTGTAGTATCATTAAACATCAGCCCGGTCCATAAACCTGTCATATCCAGTGTATTTTGAGCAAATGAATTTGCTGTAAGGAAAAGAACACAGCAGGTAATTATTAAGCGCTTACAATATTGCATGTTACTATTTTATGGGTATTGGTTTTTGTATCAACGCCGGTGCAGGGTATTTTATTTAACAAGGAAGAAATATTTTCCCGGTTATATAGCCCTTTTTGGTACCATTTATCGTAATAGCTGAGTAAAATGCGGAAACATGCTTTCAAATTACCTTCTTCTAAAAAAGTAATCGCATTTTTAGTTTCAAGTCCGCCCAGGCGCTTTTGAATGCGTAGGATCGCTTCTTTAATTGTCTCTTTTTTCAGTTTTCCGTATTCTTCTGTTATATAAACAAGCCTTTCTTCAAACGGTATGTCCATAAAAAAAACAGGTGATCTTCTCATGCAATACCAAAGTGCCATGGGGATTTGCAGGTTGCCTATCCGTTGGCTTTCGTCTTCGAGGAAGATGCCCCCTAACCCCCTGAAGGGGGAATTGGAGCCCGCTTCTTGCAGAAGTTCATAGCTTGCGGCTAGCAGCTTTTCTGCCAAAAGGTTTTCAAACATCTCTTGTCCCGGCTGAGGCATATCAGGAATGGCTCCAAATGCAGAACCCTTATGAACAGCCAATCCTTCCAGGTCAATGGTAACTTTTTGTTGTCTTGCCAGTTCATGCAACACTAAAGTTTTTCCGCTACCGGTGTACCCACCAATAATATTGAATTTATATTCTTTTTCAAATTGGGCAAGCACCCATTTGCGGTAGGCTTTGTAGCCGCCAACCAGTAAATAAACCTTAAACCCATACAAATCGAGTAACCAGGCTACAGCAGCGCTGCGCATGCCTCCACGCCAGCAGTGCACGAGAACAGCGTTGTTGGCTGTTCGTTGTTCGTTGTTTGGCTCAAGTTCCTTTTGAGTCAACGGCCCACGATCAACGATCAACGACTCTGCCTCTTCCACCATCTTCCGCATCTTCACACCAAAATAATCAAGACCGATCCTGATAGCTGCTTCACGGCTTTGTTGCTTGTAGGCAGTACCCACCTGTTTTCTTTCTTCGTCACTGAACAATGCCAGGTTGTGCGCAGCCGGTATATGTGCATGAGCATATTCTCCCGGGCTGCGAACGTCCAGAACAGGATATTGCTTTGCCAGCGATAAAAATTCTTCGATGTTTACTTTTTGTATCATTTGCCCGCAGGTATTGCTGATTTAATTTTCAGGCTCTTTTTTAATTTTATCCTCATAGATCAGTTCAACCAGGGTACCCCTCCTGCTTTTAAGGTTTCCTTCCATGCCAATGGTTTTTGTCTTCAGATTTATAGAAATGCCACATTCCTCTTTGTCATCTTCCGAATTCCAAAGATCATACACTTCATACTTTATATCGTTGTTAATAAAATTCAGGTAACCAAAACGCATGGCTGCATTTTGTTTTCCGCCACCACGCATATATCCCTGAAAAGTAAATAGCTGCCAGGATGCAGAATCTAATTTTGCCGGGTATTGCATTTCCATTTTGGCTTTTGTTCCAAACCTGTAAACGATATAACTGCCATTCTTTTCTTTACAAACTGAAACCCATTTCTGATTTTTAACCTGGAAAGCAAAAACAATTTCCTCATTGGGTTTACAAAGTTGATTATTAAACTGCGCAAATGTGCCTGCGCTTAACAATAAACTTGACAATATAGCAGTAATTCTTTTCATTAATACAGCTCTAAGTTACATAAAGAAAAAAGCCGCTAATAAAATCAGCGGCTTATATTTTTTCTTTTGATCTTTATCCGTTCATGGATGTCAGGAACTCAGCATTGTCCTTGGTTCCCTTCATGTTTTTCAGTAACGTATTAATGGCCTCTTCCGGGTTCATATCTGCCATATGCTTACGCAATATCCACATACGCTGGAAGGTATCCCTGTCCAGCAACAGGTCATCACGCCTGGTAGATGATGCCACAATATCAATGGCAGGATAAATTCTGCGATTCGATAATTTGCGCTCCAGCTGCAGTTCCATATTGCCGGTTCCTTTGAATTCCTCAAAGATAACCTCGTCCATTTTACTACCGGTATCAACCAGGGCTGTTGCAATGATGGTCAGCGATCCGCCATTTTCAATTTTACGTGCTGCACCAAAGAACTGCTTTGGTTTCTGCATGGCGTTAGCTTCCACACCACCGCTTAATACCTTACCGCTTGATGGTGCAACAGTATTGTGCGCCCTTGCCAGACGGGTAATTGAATCAAGCAATATTACCACATCGTGGCCGCACTCAACCAGGCGTTTTGCCTTTTGTAAAGCCATGGTACTTACACGAACATGCTTTTCTGCAGGCTCATCAAAGGTTGATGCAATCACTTCTGCTTTAACGCTACGTTCCATATCAGTAACCTCTTCCGGCCTTTCATCTACGAGCACGATCATCAGGTAACAATCGGGATGGTTTTCTGCAATGGCATTGGCCAGTTCTTTCA